>JBIPMZ010000012.1:0-19735 GCA_044376165.1 Cyanobium sp. | reverse complement strand
GCCGAGCTGGAGGATCCAAAGCGCAACGCCGCCCTCGGCGCCCGCTACCTGCGCTGGCTGCTCGACCGGTGGCGGGGGGATCCGCTGCTGGCGGTGGCCAGCTACAACGCGGGGCCCGGGGCCGTTCAGGGATGGAGCGGCGATCCGCGGCGGCGCCGCGCCCCGGAGCTCTGGGTGGAGGCGATCCCCTATCCCGAGACGCGCCTCTACGTGAAGAAGGTGCTGGGCAACACCTGGAGTTATCAGGAGGAGCGCCGGCCCTCCTGCTGAGGCGTGCGCCCCGGCTCCCCGGGCTCGGGGGCGGCCGCTGGCGCCGCCCTTGGCGCGGAGGGCGGCGCCAGCGGGTGGATCCTCGGGCCGACGATCCGGCCGACGTTGAGGCCCACCAGCACCAACAGGCACAGCATCACCGCCAGCAGCAGGGGCCGGGGCACCACCCGGATGCGCAGCAGGTCGAGCCGGGCCAGCAGCACCGCCGAGCCCAGGATCAACACCACCGACAGCACCTCCAGGTGGAGCATGTACAGCCCCGCCATGGTCACCAGCAGCAGAGAGATCACCAGGCTGATCACCCGGCTGCTGGCCATCAGCGAGGACACCTGGCGCAACAGCAGGTCGGGGATGGTGCACACCACCACCACCAGCATCGCCTGCAGGCATTCGGCGCCCCAGGTGAGGGCCTCCACGTCGAGCAGCGGCCGGGTGACCGACGCCTCGGGCAGGGAGGTGGTCATGCCCAGATAGACGCTGATCAGCAGCAGGAGCAGCAGCATCGGCGCCCGCAGGGGCAGCAGCACCAGGCCCGGCAGTCCGTTCATCGCGGGCCCAGCACGAGGGTGATCGCCTCCAGCGGACAGCTGGGGATGCACTGCTCACAAACCAGACAGTGGCTGGCGTCGAAGCGGAGCCGCTGGGGGGCGGGATCGAAGACCAGAGCGCCGCTGGGGCAGACGCTGGCGCAGAGGCCGCAATCGACGCAGAGAGTGGGATCGATTCGGATCTCACCGGGGGCGGGGTTGAGGCGCAGGCCCTGCCGCTCCAACCAGGCCTGGGCCGCCTCCAGCTCGTCGATGTCGCCGGAGAGCTCCACCACCATCGTGCCGCTTTGGTTCGGGGCGATCTGGGCGCGCAGGATCTTGGCGGCGATATCGAAATCGACCGCCAGGCGGTAGGTGATCGGCTGGTGGACCGCCTCCCGGGGGAAATGGAGGGTGAGGCGTCGCTTCACGCATCCGGGCCCGATCGCCTGACGCTAGCAAGCGCAAAGCTGCCAGAGTGATTCCCATCCTCCGGCCAAGATCCGCCGCCATGTCCGCCTCCCCGGCCCCTCCGTCGCCCTCCTCCAGCCCCGGCCTGGGCCGACGCGAGCGGATGCTGCTCGCCGCCGTGGCCGCGGGCCTGGCCCTGCTGCTGGTCTGGCTGCGGGGCGGGCTGCATCCGGAGGCCTCCCTGGAGGCCCTGGCCCGCCGCTCGCCAGAGCTCTCCACCGCCCTGGCGAACGGCCGTCCCACCCTGGTGGAGTTTTATGCCGATTGGTGCGAGGCCTGCCGGGCGATGGCCCCGGCGATGGAAACGATCGAGCGCGAGCATCGCGACGACCTCGACGTGGTGTTGCTCAACGTCGACAATCCCCGCTGGCAGGCGGAGGTGGAGCGTTATGAGGTGAACGGCATCCCCCACCTGGAGCTGTTCGATGCCAGCGGCCGGCCGGTGGGCCGCTCCCTGGGCGCGCGCCGCCCGGAGGAGCTGGAGGCCCTCACCGGCGCCCTGGTGGCCGGCACCCCCCTGCCGGCGCTGGCGGGGGTGGGGGCGATCAGCGACCTGGGCACCCCCTCCGCCGCCGCCGCGACCACTGCCGCGCCCGCCGCGCCGTCGGGAGCCGCGATCGGCCCGCGCAGCCACGGCTGATCGCACCATGACCGCCCCCTCCCCCACGGCACCGATGGATCCCCGTTTCCGGGTGGAGCTCCTCGCCGCCACCCCCAACCCGCAGCAGTGCATCTACGCGGGCATGCATCAGGACTACAGCGAGGGATTCGTGGCCGACGACCGGGGCGACTGGCCTGACGAAAAGCAGGCCGGCGAGATCTGTGTCAGGCGTCTACTGGCCGGTGAACGGGGCCACTACGGCCCGCTAGAGCACGCCCAGATCGTGCTGAATGTGGGCTGGTTTCCCCATTCGGTGATGCAACAGGCCCGCACTCATCGGGTGGGCGTCAGCTTCGATGTGCAGTCGATGCGCTATACGGGCGAGCGCATCTGCCGCGCCGCCGATGGCAGCCTGGATCTGGAGGAAGTGTTTTATCTGCGGCCGGTGGGCGACTACAGCGACCGCCAGGGCAAGAAATATCACTACGGCCAGGAGCAGCGGGCGATCGACGCAGCGCTCTGCCGCAACGCCGCCGAGCGCTACCGCGACCTGCTGGCCTCCGGCTTCGCCGAAGAGCACGCCCGCGGCATCCTGCCCTTCGACTACCGGCAACATTTCGTGGTGAGCTTCACCCTGCGGGCCCTGCTCCACTTCCTCGACCTGCGCGCCAAGCTGGATGCCCAGCAGGAGATCCGCGCCCTCTGCGACTTGATCTGGCCCCACCTGCAGGGATGGGCGCCGGAGATTGCCGCCTGGTATGAGAAGAGTCGCCTGCACCGGGCGCGGCTGGCGCCGTAAACGACGGGGGTCAGGCGCTGGTCAACTGCGTGCTTACCCAAGGGGAGCGCGCAGGGAATGCGGTGCTCGGCTGCGAATCAAAACCCAACGGGGACTACGCTTCTTTTCGCCCTGAAAGCGATAACCAGGTAGACAAGATAAAACATTGCGACCGCCGGATTAACAAATGTGCCAACCGTGAAGTTTGCCTGCATCAGGCCACTAGCCGTATTAAGCGAGTATGGGATAACAAATGGCTTCGGGGCCAACAGCAGAATCAGCACGAGCGCGTCTGACCTCGCGATGGCATAATTGCTATGAAAAGAGACACGACCATCAAGCTGCTTGTCGCGGCTCTCCAAGCAGATGGCGATCAAAACAGGAACAATCAATACCATCAGATGATAATCAGCAAAGACAGGTGTAGCCATCATCAAGCCGATCACATTCAATAAAATCGCTCTTGGCAGGCTCGCATTCTTTCCATAGGCATAGTAGTAAGAGAAGCCGCAAATCGCAAGGCCAAATGTGAGGGTGGATACTCGGATCAAGAGAAGCAACTGCGGGAAGTAAAAGGATGGCAGTTTCAACTCTAGGTATTTGGCCATCAGAAAAAGAGGCTGAAGCAGGGAGGAGCCATTTAGGCTGCCAAAAAAACCAAATTCGAAGAGTTTTGAATAGTAAGAGTAGGCGGCGAGGAAGACTTTGGGTTCGTACACGGGATAGAGCAACTTTGCCAGGGCAAATGAAAAGAGAATCGAAAGCACCGCAATGGCGATAGCACTGGCGAGAAGCTTGCCAAGAGAGGGCAGCCCCGGAATGAGCCTTTGCTGCAAAATGCAGAGAAGCGGCAGAAACAAAATATTATTTGGCCTAAATCCAATGGCCACTGACATCCCCAAATAAGCCCAAAAAACTGGCTTTACTCGCGCAGCGGCAAGCACAAATGAGATGGCGATCCCAAGCGTTGACATGACCGAATAGAGATTACCCCGCAGAAAGGCAAACAGGGACGGATAAAGAAATATAATCGAGAGAAACAACAGCCAACGATCACGATTATTATCACAGCACAAAGAGACGCACCAAAACAAGACGGCAAGCAAAATCAGATTAATAATAAAGAAGCTGGTAAGCGGCCCTAGAAGGGCAAGGAGTTTAGCGGCAAATGCCACTACAAAGATCTGGACAATTGGCGGCGAGTTGAAATGGGTAAGAGTACTGCCAGCTAGGGCGGGATTGGATTTACTATTATGATCAACGTATGTTTGAATAATTTCTCGACTATCAGCCGGCATCCACGCCTCCACATGAATCGTGCTTGGATCCAGGTAAGAGCCGACATGCTTAATAAAGTCGCCGAAGAGATCATGGGTCAAGGGGAAGAGTGGCGACACAAAAGGAAGCGCCAGAGAGAGGCCCAGCAATAGCTGAGTTAGATAGCAAATCAGCCCCGTGAACAAAACGGCGCAGGGCAGAATAAGCTTGGCTTTCATGGCAGCCTGAACGTTACTTTTAGTGCTGTAAATTTACCAGAGACAGAGAACATTTGGCATAACAAAATCTCATGCTTCACAAAATTTTACCTGCTTGTCCCCCAAGGCCTCTGCGACTCCTTGATCACAGGCCATCAAAGGCATTCAGCCACCTCCACGAGACGAACCCTGGCGCAGACGGATCATGCCTGTTGAGGTTGCCCGCCCTGCGAACCAGGCCTTCTCAGATCCGTGCCAACGTCACCCGCTCGGGCTGATCCTGATACTTGCCCGCCCGATCCCGGTAGGTGGTGTCACACGGATCGCCTTCGAAGAACAGCAGCTGGCAGATGCCCTCCTCCGCGTAGATGCGGCAGTCGGCACCGCTGGAATTGCTGAACTCCAGGGTGAGATGCCCCTCCCAGCTGGCTTCCGCTGGGGTGGTGTTAACGATGATGCCGAGCCGGGCATAGGTGCTCTTGCCCAGGCAGATCACGGTGATGTTCGGCGGCACCCGCAGCCGTTCCAGGGCCACCCCGAGGCCATAGGAGTGGGCCGGCAGGATGAAGTAGCGCCCGTCCTCGTCCTGGTGCAGCGGCGCCGGCTCCAGGTTGGCGGGGTTGAACCGCTTCGGGTTCATCACCGTGCCGGGCACATGGCGGAAGATCAGGAACTCCCGGGCCGAAAGGCGCAGGTCGTAGCCGTAGGAGGAGCAGCCAAAACTGAGCACCGGCGCGCTGGCGGTCTCCGGATCCAGGTGCCGCACCAGGGTGGACTGAAACGGCTCGATCATGCCGACGGCAGCCTGCTCGTTGATCCAGCGGTCGTTTTTGAGCATCGCCAGGCCCCGGGCATCGTGAGAGTAGGAGGGCTGCTTCTCTACAGACCGCGCCGCAGCTCGGTGACCTGATCGGCCATCGCCACCAGCGCCGACGGCATGGCCGGGCCGGTGAGGATCACGTCCAGATGGGGGGGGCGCTGCTCCAGGCTGTCGCGCACCTCCTCGGCCGCCAGCCAGCCGAGATCCACCGCCAGGCCCAGCTCGTCGAGCACGATCAGATCCACGTGGCCCGCCCGCAGCGTCTCGCGGCTGTAGTCCCACACCTCCCGCACGGCCGCGCGGAGCTCGGCGCCGCCCTCCGCAGGCGGCGGGCCCTCCAGGCAGAGCGGGGTGGCGGGGCGAAGCCACTGCAGGCGCCCGCAGAGCCAGAGACTGCCCGCCACCCCCTGGTCGACCCCCCCCTTGAGGAACTGGCTGATCAGCACGCGGCTGCCCAGACCCGCGCTGCGCAGCGCCTGCCCGTAGACCGCGGCAAAGCTGCCCCGGTAGGGGGCGGTGTAGAGCTGGAGCAGGCCCTCGGGCCGGGGCACCACCCGCAGCGGAACCTGGCCGGCACCGTTCCGCTTCGGCGGCCGATGGTCGGCGAGGCTGGCGGCCATGGGCGGAGGGGAGCACTACACCGAATGTAGCGGCTTCAGCCGCCGCCAACCCCAGGGGTGGGGGAATGGTCGCGCGCCCACGGCTGCTTACGGTGCCCTCAGCTCCCCCCGCCCCGATGTCCCGCGAGCCCGCCGCCGAGGCCAGATTCCGCCAGGACGGGCGGGGGGCCACGGAGTTGCGCCCGGTGCGCTTCCTCTGGGATCCGATGGGCTTCGCCCTGGCGTCGCTGACGATCGAGGCGGGCCGGACGCGGGTGCTCTGCAGCGTCTGCCTGGAGGAGGAGGTGCCGGCCTGGCGGCGGGGCTCGGGCCGCGGCTGGCTGAGCGCGGAGTACCGATTACTGCCGGCCTCCACCCCCACCCGTCAGCGCCGGGAGCTGCTGAAGCTCTCCGGCCGCACCCAGGAGATCCAGCGGCTGATCGGCCGCAGCCTCCGCGCCGCCCTCGACCTGGAGGCGCTGGGGGAGCGCAGCCTGCTGGTGGACTGCGACGTGCTGCAGGCGGATGCCGGCACCCGCACCGCCGCCGTGACGGGCGCCTGGACGGCCCTGGCCCTGGCCCTGGCGCGCCTGCGGCAACGGGGGGAGATCAGCGCCGATCCGCTGCGGCACCAGGTGGCGGCGGTGGCGGTGGGGCTGGTGGAGGGCCGACCGCTGCTCGACCTCACCTACGGGGAGGACAGCCGCGCCGACGTGGACCTCAACGTGGTGGGCAACGACCGGGGCGAACTGCTGGAGATCCAAGGGACCGCGGAGGGGGCACCCTTCTCCCGGGCGGAGCTGAACACCCTCCTAACCCTGGCCGAGGGGGGCATTCGCGCGCTGCAGGAGCAGCAGCGGGAGGCCCTGGCGCAGGCCCCGCCGGAACCCGGCCAGGAAACGGTGTCATAAGCTACACGCATTGTTCCGGGCGATCCGTAGTTTCCAGCCATTCGCCACCCTTCCATGGTCGGCGCCAGCCGCGGCTTCAGCCGACTTCCCAGCACGCCGTCCACGGGAATCCCCGGATCGATCACCAGCGCCGCGGCACCACCCCCGCCGACCCCCACCCTCCTGGAGGTGATCCGCGGCCTGGCCGGCAGCAACAGCGAAACGATCGAGCGCGGCAAGACGATCTTCTTCCCCGGCGACCCGGCCGAGCGGGTTTACCTGCTGCGTCGAGGCGCCGTACGGCTCTCGCGGGTTTACGAGTCCGGGGAGGAGATCACCGTCGCCCTGCTGCGGGAGAACAGCCTGTTCGGGGTGCTCTCTCTGCTCACCGGCCAGCGCTCCGACCGCTTCTACCACGCCATCGCCTTCACCCGGGTGGAGCTCCTCATGGCCCCGGCCACCTCGGTGCGGCGCGCGATCGAGCAGGATGCCAGTGTCGGCCTGCTGTTGCTCCAGGGCCTCTCCTCCCGCATCCTGCAGACGGAAACGATGATCGAGACTCTCACCCACCGCGACATGAGTTCGCGGCTGGTGAGTTTCCTGCTCGTCCTCTGCCGGGATTTCGGCGTGCCCAGCCACGATGGGATCACGATCGATCTGCGCCTCTCCCACCAGGCCATCGCCGAGGCGATCGGCTCCACCCGCGTCACGATCACTCGCCTCCTCGGCGACCTGCGCAACGAGGGGCTGGTGCAAATCGACCGCAAGAAGATCACGGTCTTCGACCCGATCGCCCTCTCCAAGCGCTTCAGCTGAACCCGCGCCAGGAACCCCCGCGGCGGTCCCCGTGGATACTGAATCGACCCCGGAGGGCGTTGTGTCGGGCTGGCTGCTGATCCTGGCGCTGCTCGTGCTGGGCGGCGTGCTCTCCACCCTCGGCGACCGGCTCGGCAGCCAGGTGGGCAAGGCCCGGCTCAGCCTGTTCAATCTGCGACCGCGCAACACCGCCGTGGTGATCACGGCGCTGACCGGGGCCGTGATCAGCGCCGTCTCCCTCGCCCTGATGCTGTTGGTGAGCGAACGGTTGCGGATGGGACTGTTCGAGTTGGATCAGCTGCAGGACCGGCTGCGGGACAGCCGCACCGCCCTGGAGAGCAGCCGCGCCGAGGTGGGTCGCGCCCAGCGCGGGCGCAGCCAGGCCCTGCTCAGCCGCCAACAGGCCCTGCAGGCCCAGCTTCAGGCGGAGGCCGCCCGCAACCGTGCCGTCCGCCAGCTGCGCTCCGCGGAAGGCCGGCTCAGCGAGCTGCGGCGCAACCTCCAGCCGCTGCAGGCGCAGCGGGACCGGCTGGAGCAACAGCAGGCCCGGCTGCGGCGGGAGGTGCGCGGACGGGATGCGGAGATCCGCCGCACCGAAGCCGAGCTCGGCCGCGTGCGCGCCCGCATCGCCGCCGGGGCGAAGGAACTGAAGGAGCTGGAGACCAACGTCATCGCCCTGCGCCGGGGGGATGTGGTGATCGCCAGCGGCGAGCCGCTGGCCACCGCCAAGGTGAAGCTGGAGCGGGCCAATCAGGCCCGGGGGGTGATCGATGCGCTGTTGCAGCAGGCCAACCTCACCGCCTTCCAGCGGCTTCTCCCGGGCCAGAAGGTGGACCGGCAGGTGCTGCTGGTGCCCCGCACCGACATCGAGCGGCTGGAGGCCCTGATCCGCAAACCCGGCCCCTGGGTGGTGTCGGTGCGTTCCGCCGCCAACGTGCTCCGCGGCGAGGGGCGCGTGGTGGCTTTCGCAGACCTGCGGCCCAACAAGCGGGTGGTGGAACGGGGGGAGCTGCTGGCTCGCACGGGCCTCGATGGCGATGAGCGCAGCCCGGAAGTGGTGCGCAGCCGCCTCAACCTGCTTCTGGCCGCCGCCTACGCCCGCGCCCAGAGGCAGGGCACCTTGGTGGAGGGCCTCCAGTTCGACGTGGCGGCCTTCAACGCCATGGGGCGGGAGCTGGCCGAACGGCCCGCCGGCCAGACCGTGAACCTGGAGGCCATCGCGGGCCGCGATGCCGACACCCCCGATCCGATCGTGGTGGAGCTGCGCTGGCGGCCGGCGGAACCGGGGCTTCCGAGGCGGCCATGACGGGGAGACGGCCATGAAGGAGGAGGGCCCGGTGGCGGCGCTGGACCCGGGCAGCGCCAAGTGCGGCCTGGTGCTCAGCGACGCCCCGCGCCGCCGGATCGTGCGGGCCCTGGTGCTGCCGCCGGAGGCGGTTTGGCCAACCCTCGCGGATTGGCGCCGCCAGCAGGGGCTGCAGGGGGTGGTGATCGGCGCAGGCACCGGCGGGCGGCTCTGGCGGGAGCGGCTGGCGGAGCTGGTGCCGGTGGTGATGGTCGAGGAGCGGGGCACCACCCTGGCCGCCCGGGATCGCTACTGGCAGTTGTTTCCCCCCCGGGGCTGGCGGCGGTGGCTGCCGGCGGGCCTGCGGCAGCCCCCGCGCGACTGGGACGACGTGGTGGCCCAGCTGCTGCTCGAACGCTGGCTGGGGCACGGTCTGGAGCGGATCAAAACGTAGCCCGCACCGTGAAGGCGTAGTCGCCACCCGCCTCCAGCTGGTAATCGGCCTTGATCAGGAAGCGCAGCAGGGCGTCCTGGATCAGGGCGCGCCCGAGGGAGGGCTCGACGCGCAGCTCCCCCCGATCGAAACGCCAGCGGAAGGTCCACTGAAAGCCACCGGCCATCACCTCCCCCTCCAGCACGCAGGCGGCAAAGCTGTGGCGCAAAACCCGCACCTGCGCGGTGGTGGTGGGCAGGCGGGCCATGGGATCAGGACGTTGGTGCCGAGGTTGCCGGCAGCGGCCCCCGGAAACTGTTCAGACGGTTACCGGCACGCTCCATCCCCTGACGGCGCAGCAGGTCGACGCCGGCCACCACCTCGTGGAGCACCGCCTCCAGCACGGGGCGCTCGGCGGCGGCGAAGCGACCGAGGACATGGGATACGGTGCGGGCCCGCCGCTCTGCGGGATTGTCGGCGGGGGCTCCGATGCCGATGCGCAACCGGGCGAAGTCCTGGCGGCCGAGATGGTGGATCGCGCTCCGCAGTCCGTTGTGGCCGCCAGCGCTGCCGCTGGCCCGGAGGCGCAAGCGGCCGAGCGGCAGATCCATGTCGTCAACGAGCACAAGCAGCTGGGAGGCATCGAGCCGAAACCAGTCGAGGGCGGCACGGATCGAGCGACCGCTGTCGTTCATGTAGGTCTGGGGCATCAGCAGCCGCAGGCGGGACTCCCCGCTGCCGATCTCCGCCAACAGGCCCTGCAGGCGGGGCTGGCTGCGAAAGGACACCGATCCTTCGCGGGCCAGGCGCTCCAGCACCATGAAGCCGACGTTATGCCGTGTCTCGGCGTACTTGGGCCCGGGGTTCCCCAGACCGACCAACAACTGCAGATCCACGGGCGGGGGATGGGGTCAGCCGGCCGGCGGCTGGACCTCGGCGGGTGCCGAATCCGGCTCCGGAGGCCGGGAGACCTCCGGGATCAAGGGCCGAGGGGCCTCGGTGGGCAGGGCGGCCGGGGAGACAAAACCCTGGACCGTGGGCTCACTCTGGATGGCGCTGCGAAATTCCTTCTCGAACTCCTGGGAAGCGGATTGAAATCCCCGCAAAGTACGGCCGAGGGTCTTGCCGAGCTCCGGCAATCGCTTCGGCCCGAAGACCAACAAACCGATGGCGGCGATGACCGCCATCTCGGGCAGACCGATGCCGAAGATGTTCATGGAGGGAGGGGAAGGGCGCAGCCGGGGATCAGCCGTTCCAGTTGACGTTGATGCCCTCGAGCAGCAGCGACCGGTTGTAGAGCTGGAGGATCACCAGCAGGAAGACCAGGAAGAGGGCCATGAACACCCCCATCACGGGGGTGGTGCCCCAGCCGGGGACGACCTTCCCGTACTCGGAGTTGAGGGGGCGGAGGATGTCTCCCAGGCGGGTGCGTTGGGCCATGAGGGCTTGATCTCCTCGAATGGACAGAAGCTGCGGCTACTGTAAGGGGCCCACCGGCCGCGCCGGGACGGGGTGTCGAGACTTGTGACGCCGACCCTCCCCTGACCTCCATGGAACCCAGCAGCACATCCCCCGCCCTGTCGGTGGCCATCACCCTGGCCACCGTGCTGTTCGCGCTCACCGGCTTCGGGGTGTACACCGCCTTCGGTCCCCCCTCGAAGCGTCTCACCGATCCGTTTGACGATCACGAGGACTGATCCTCCCGGGCCAGGCGCCAAAACCCCAGCTGCCACGGCCCCAGCGCCAGGGGGTCGCCCCCGCAGATCGCCAGGGGCCGCTCCAGGCCGTCCACCCGCCCCACCAGTCGCCAGCCCGCCGGCAGGGCCAGCTGCCGCCGGCAGGGCCCCAGGTTTTGCACGGTGAGGATCACCGTCGCCCGCCGGCCTGCACTGTCGCTCTCCCCTTCGTTCTCGCCCCGGCAGCGGCGCAGACCCACCAACTGAAGGTCGTCCGGCAGGGGTGGCAGGAGCGAGAGACTGGTCCCAAACCCCTCCGGCGCCACCCCCTCCGCCGACGAGGCGCCCGCCGGGCCGGGGCGCTCCGGACGGGCCCAGAGTGGCTCGCGCAGGCGCTGGGCCTGAGGCACCACCCCGTCGGCCCGCCAGCCCGCCGGGCAGGGCATCAGGGCCAAGCGCTGGCGCTGCGCTCCGTTGTCCGCGCCGGGATCGGGCCAGGTGGGCGCGCGCAGCAGCGAGACGCCGAGCCGCTCCGGGTCGGCGGAGACCCCCTGAGGTCCGTCGAGCAGCACCGCCAGGCCGCCACCGTCAGCCGCCTCCACCGAGGCCAGCCAGCTCAGGGCTGCCACCTCCCAGCGGGCCTGCTCCCGGCCCGTGAGGGCCGCCGCCGGCCGCTCGATCACCCCGCCGGGGGTGTCGGCGGCCCAGCGCAGGGCGGGCCGGGCCAGCGGCAGTTCGAGCCGCAGCAACTCGTGGCGCTGGCACCAGTCCACCGCCAGGGTCAGCTCGAGCATCGGGCTGCCCGCCAGCAGCCGGCCGTCGAGCCGCAGCCGGCTGGCGCCGCAGCGGCCGCGCTGCAGAAAGCGGGCGCAGAGGGGACCGCGCTCCTGCCACTGGGGCGGCCCGTCCCAATGCCAGGGGAGGGGATGGGCGCGGTGGTCGGCGGCGATATCCCAGGCATCCCAGAACTCGCCCCGGTCCGCCCAGCGGCACCAGCGCAAGGGGCCCGCCAGGCAGGGCCGTCCCTCCCCATCCCAGAGCTGCTCCACCCCCTCCGGCCCCAGGCGCACCGCCAGCCGCCCGTTCTCCAGCCGCCAGCGCTCGCCGCCCGCCGCCGGGCCCTCCTCCCGGCAAACCCGCACGGGCGCGGCGGGCGCTGGCGCGGCGGGAGCCTCCCCGGCGGCGGGGTCACGGCGGAGCTGCAGGAGGGTGACCCCCGCCAAGGGGGGAAGCTGCAGCCACTGGCCGCCGCCCGGCGCCGGCTGGCTCGGCAGGGTCGGCGCGGCGTTTCCTTCGGGGAACGCGAGGCGCCAGCGGCCGGCGGGCAGGCGCACCACCCGCGGGGCGGGCGGCAGGGGCTGAAGCTGGGCCAGCCACCACAGTTGGGTGGGCGCCCCGGGGACGGATCGGGCGGCGGTCAGGCGCTGCAGGGCCGCATCGCGCAGGCGAATGGCCCGGCGGCGGGCGGCCCGCCACTGGGGCTCCGCCTGCGCAAACACCTCGGGGATCGAGGTGCCCGGGAGGATGTCATGGAACTGCTGGAACAGCAGCGGCCGCCAGTCCACCGCTTCGGCCTCCGGCCGCGGGGGGGCGGAGACGGGAGCGGGGGGGGCCAGGGCGAGCGCCAGCTCGGCCTCCCGCAACAGCCGCTCCAAGGTGCGGTTGTGGCGCTTCTGGTCGGGGCGGCTGGTGGCACAACCGCGGTGCAGCTCCAGGTAGAGCTCATCCCGCCAAACCGGCAAGAAGGGGGCCAGGGGCTCCAGCCGCTCCAGGTGCTGGCGCAGCGTGCCGTGGCGCTGGGGGGCAGCCTGCGGCTGGGCCTCCCAGACCGCCAGCTGTTCGAGCATCTCGGCCGTCGGCCCCCCGCCGTGGTCCCCCACCCCGGGCAGCCAGAGCAGCTCGGGGGTGCCCGTGGCCGCCTGCCAGGCGAGCCGCTGTTCCTCGATCGCCAGGGGATCCCCATCGGTGCCGATCGGCGCTGTCATCAAGGCCAAGAGCTCCTGGCCACAGCGGCTGCGCCAGCGGAACAGGCGATGCGGAAAGCGATGGCTGGCGTTCCAGGCGAGCTTGTGGGTGCAGAACCAGCGCACACCGGTGGCAGCGGCCACGGCGGGCAGACCGGCGGCGAAGCCGAAGCTGTCCGGCAGCCAAGCGAGCGCATGGGACCACTCGGGGAAGGCCCGACGGCTGTAGTGCTGCCCCTCCTGGAACTGGCGCAGCAGGGAGGCGGTGCCCACCAGAACGCAGTCGCTCTCCACCCAGGGGCCGTTGAGCGGCTCCCAGCGCCCGGTGCGCATGGCCGTGCGGATGGCGGCGTAGAGGGCGGGCCGCTGCTGCTCCAACCAGGCGTAGAGGGCTGGGGTGGAGTGACCGAAGTGAAGCTGCGGGAAGCGCTCCATCAACGCCAGGGTGGAGCGGAAGGTGCGCTCCGCCGCCCGCCAGGTGTCGGCGACGGGCCACAGCCAGGCCAGATCCAGGTGGGCGTGGCCGAGAACGCGCACCTGCCCGTCGCCGGCGTCCAGGGGCGCACCCCGCTGCGCCCGCAGGCGGCTCAGGCCGGCGCGGAGCGGGGCGAGCAGGTGGAGGGGATCGGCGGGATCGAGGGGCTCCAGCTCGATGCGGCTGTGGATCAGGGCGCCGTCGTCATGCAGGGGGCTGCGCAGCCGCAGCTCCAGCTCCAGGGGTTGCCCAGCCCACCAGCGGGGCGGCAGGGCCCAGCGACAGGCGGTGTCAAACAGGTCGCCAGCCCGGACGGGTTCGCCATCCACCCGCAACTCGGCAGCCTCGGCCCACCAGCGCAGCACCAGCCGGGCCCGGGCCTGCGCCGGCCCCAGGGGGCGCCATGGGTCGGGGCAGGTGCTGCGCAGCCGCAGGATCCGCTCGCGGCCCCCGCGCGGCCAGACGATCAGGCCGCGGGCCGCCCAGTCCGGGCGGTGGCGAGGCGTCCAGGGGTCCTGCAGGGCCGGGGGACCGCCGTCGGGAGCGTCGGCATGCCAGAGGGGCTGCAGGTCGAGAGGGTGCCAATCCATCGCTGCCGCCTGGGGAACGTGAATGAAACGTTTCAATCCGGCCCAGAAGCGACGGCCGGAGCCGCTTCCCATCCTGGATGGTCAACCGGGACCCATAGGATGTTGCCGCCTCCACGCCGGTCCCTGGATCCACCGGCACTCCCCGGACACCCCGGGGGCCCCCCAAGGAAGCCCGCACGCTCCTGACCCCGACGGCGACCCTTCCCCCGCCCGTCCCTCCCCAGACATCCGCCGGACCCACCATGCTCGCCCTCAAGATCTCGGTTTATTCCGTCGTCTTCTTCTTCATCGGGATCTTCGTGTTCGGCTTCCTGGCCAGCGACCCGAGCCGCACCCCCAGCCGCAAAGACCTGGAGGAGTGAGACGCCCGGCGCGGCGACCACCCATCCCGCGCAGCCGAAAGCCGCGTGGCAGGATCGCCCGCACCTCTAAACAAACGTCCTGCCCGTGGTGCTCCACCCCCCGTCCGCACGATGGGCTTGCACCCTGGGCGCCGCGTTCCTGGGCCTGAGCCCCCCCGCCTGGGCCCAGGTGGCGCCGAGCCCGTCTCCCCCCCTCTCCGGACCTGAGCTGGCCGGCCCTCCGCCGTCCCCGGAGCCCTCAGTCCCATCGCCACCCGCGGAACCCTTGGGGCCACCGCCGACGGAGGATGGGCTGCCCCCGCTGGAATTGGCGATCAGCGCCAACCGGCAGGCCTACGACAGCCAGCTGGGCCGCTACGTGGCCAGCGGCCATGTGGCGGCCACCCTCGCGGGCGGGCGCTTGCTGGCCGACCGCCTGGAGTTCGACAGCGCCTCCCGCACCGTGTTCGCCACGGGCAGCGTCCGCTTCCAACGCGGCCAGCAGTTCCTGCAGGCGAGCAAGTTGCGGTTCAGCCTGCTGGAGGGTATCGGCGAGATGGAAGACGTCTATGGCGTGCTCGATCTGGACGGCAGCCAGCAGGACCTCGACCTGAGCCAGATGCCCTCGGCTCCCCTGCCACCCGCCGAGCCGCTGAGCTGTCCGCCGCTGCTGCCGGGGGTGCCCCAATGGCACCCCTACCCCTGGGCGGTGACCGGCTGGGCGGGGCAGATGTTCGCCGCCAATTTCGGCGACACCTTCACGTTCCAGGGCAAGTTCCGGCCCGAGTACCTGGGGGGCATTGGCCTGCAGCGGCGCCTGGTGGATGGCGGCCCCTTTGCGATCGAGTTCGATGGAAACCTGCTGGGTCACCGCGCCGCTCAGCAGAGGGGGGGGGAGTTCAACCAAACCATCCCGTTCGCGGACACCCCAAGCCAGACCTTCGGGGAGGTGACCGCCGGCCTGGGGCTGCGGTTGTGGTTGCAACCCTGGCTGAGCCTCTACTTCGTCGAGGGGGTGAGCCTGCTCACCGAGGCCAGCAACTACGAGAGAACCTTTCGCGAGAACTACGCCACCTTCCTCAACTACCTGGCCTTTGAGGTGGAGGGGCTGGTGACGCCCCAGTGGTCGATCGTCGGTCGCATCCACCACCGCTCCGGTGCCTACGGCGCCTACAGCGGCGTGAGCGAGGGGAGCAACGCCTACCTGCTGGGCCTGCGCTACCGCCTCGGGGAAAGTCCGCTGGCCCGCACCCCGGAGGAGCTGCCGCCCCCCCAGGGCTGCCCCGACGCCCCTCCGCCGGGCAGCCGGGAACGGGTTGCGGGTTTGGCGCAGCAGCTGGAAGTGGTGACGATGGGCCCGGGCAGCTCCGGAGCCACCGGACCGGCGTCCTCCACCCTTGCCCCCTCGGATGCGCCCGCCGCTGCGGGTACCCCGCCGGCGACCACCGGGACCAAAACCGCGGCGCCCCGCGGCAATGCCTGGGATCGGGCCCGCGCCCAAGAGCGGGCACGCCAGGCGGCGATCGAGAAGATCGACCAGCGGGTCAGCGGGGTGCAGTTCCAGCGGAGTCTCTCGGCGGAGCGGCGCTACGGCTTCCCCAGCCAGCTCAACACCCCGGATACCGTCAGCCAGTTTGGCCAGCTGCGGCCTGTGCAGCTGCAACCCCTGGACACCGAAAGCAACCGCGAATTGGTGAAGGGAACGATCAGCCGCTGGCGCCTGCAGGCGGGGCGGCTGCGGTTGACCCCCACCACCCTCAGCGGCGACCGGGTGGCCTTCACCAACGACCCGTTCACCCCCGCCCAGTCCTGGATGGACTCGGAGAACGTGGTGGCCACGCTGCAGCCCAACGGCGACACGGTGATCAAAGCCGAGCGCAACACCCTCCTGGTGGAGGACCGCCTCCCGATCCCGGTGACGCGCAGCACCCGCATCGAGAAGCGGGAGGAGGTGGAAAACCGCTGGGTGCTCGGCTTCGACCAGGACGATCGCAATGGCTTCTACCTCGGCCGCAACATCGACATCAGAATGGGCGAGCGGGGCCAGCTGCGGGTGCAGCCCCAGTTCATGGTCGAGCGGGCGATCAACGGCGAAACCTCCAGCTACCCCCTGCCCGGTGAGCCCCAGGGCTTCCCCGCCGTGGCCCAGCCGGCCAAAACCGGCGACCTGTTCGGGGTGGAGATCAACCTCAACCAGCCGATCGGCCGATGGGATTTGAAGGCGAATCTCAACGTTTCCACCTTCGACCCCGACAACATCACCGACGGCACCCGCAGTTTCGCCGACCTGAAGGTGCCCGTGAGGCTGCCGCTGCTGGGGGATGCCACCGGCCGCCTGTTTGGCGCCTACCGCTTCCGCACCTGGAACGGGACGCTGGGGGAGGAGACCGTCTATGCCGCCGGCGGCATCTCCCTAGAACGCAGCGGCGTGCTGCCGAATTGGGGCCGATTGTCCAGCAATTACTACTGGCGCACCGGCTTCGGCAACTTCAAGGCCAATGTGTTTGACAGCCGAGATCTGGCGGCCCTCTGGCGCTACAACGCCATCGGCTCCCTCAATCTCAGCCTGCCCCTCTGGACCGGAACGCCGGCCCCAGCCACCCCCACAAGAGGGCTCAAAAACAGCCCGATACCGATCGTGCCGGGGCTGGTGCTCAACGCCAATGTGCTGGGCACAGCGGCCTATTTCGGAGATGGCACCAACCAGAACACGATCAGCCTCAGCGGCGGCCCCACCCTCACCCTGGGGCATTTCGAGAAACCCTTCCTCGACTACACGCAGCTCACCGTCACCGGCGGGGGAACCCTGCGCCAGGGGATCAGCCCGCTGGCCTTCGACCGAGCGGTGGACCTGAGCACCCTCGGCATCGGCCTCACCCAGCAGCTGGTGGGCCCCCTGTTGTTCAACGGCGGCATCGGCTTCAACGTCGACCCCAATTCCGGCTCTTACGGGGCGGTCACCGCCTCTTACGTGGAGCTACGCTGGCAGCGCCGCGCCTACGAGATTGGGATCTTCTACAGCCCCTACGACGGACTGGGTGGCGTGCGAGTGAAGCTGAACGACTTCAACTTCACGGGACCCGGTCGGCCGTTCGTTCCGTACAACCCGGCTCAGATGCCCTTGCAGCGGCCATTCTAAACACCATAAAATAAATCATGACGATCTTTGACTCCGCGGCCATACATTGGTAGCTATGGCATAAGCCGGATCTGGTCGGCGCAGAGGGACAGCGCCGTTGCCCCCTTTCCCCACAGTTGTCCACCCATCTCCTCGATCCACCAGGAGCGCCAACCAACGACCATGAGACCGACCTATCCCCTGCCCTGGGCATGGCGATCAGGCAGGGCTGCTCTGCAACAGGCGAGAAGTACGCGCGGGCGCCGACTTCATCCTGACGGTCAAGGCCGCAACGGATCTGGAGCAAGGAGGCACCGGTGCCGATCCAGGAGGCGTGGATCGGCACCAGCTGGGTACCAGGAGCCTCCCACCTGTTCCTCTGGGGCCTCGAGAGCTGGCACTGGATTCGTGACAGGCAGCTCGAGGAGGACGCCCATCGCTACAGGGGCGACGGGCCCGAATGCACGGCATCACGGCGCTGCTGGCGATGGCACAACGAAAGCCGCAAACGGACACGGGCTGAGACTTCCAATCAGCCCTGCCTCCCGGGGCACCCGGCAGGGCCGGTCGAGAAGGCGAGGACAGCGAGAACGGTCGGGGACACCAGCACGGCAGGAGTGCTACATGGTATAATTTTGTAGTACTGTTTGAAAGAAATTGAAAGCCGTCATTCTCGCCGGCGGTCTCGGCACGCGCATCTCCGAGGAGACGAGCGTCCGCCCCAAGCCGATGATAGAAATCGGTGGCAAGCCGATCCTGTGGCACATCCTAAAGATTTACAGTCATTTTGGCATCCACGATTTTATCATCTGCTGCGGCTACAAAGGCTACGTAATCAAGGAATACTTTGCCAATTATTTCCTGCATACTAGCGATGTCACCTTCGACATGAGCACCAATACCATGGAAGTGCACAGTCGCAAGGCGGAGCCCTGGCGAGTCACCTTGGTGGATACGGGAGATTCCACCCTAACCGGTGGCCGACTGCGGCGGGTGCGTGAGCACATTGGCGAGGAAAGTTTCTGCTTCACCTATGGCGATGGTGTCGCGGATATCGATATCCATGCCCTGCTGGAGTTTCATCAACGGGAGGGGCGCCGGGCCACCCTCACAGCGGTGCAACCACCGGGCCGCTTCGGCTCCTTGGCCTTCGAGCGGGGCAGGGTTTTGTCCTTTGAAGAAAAGCCCCAAGGGGACGGCAGCTGGATCAACGGTGGCTTCTTTGTGCTCCACCCCTCCGTGATCGACCTGGTGGACGGGGATCAGTGCACCTGGGAGCAGCAGCCCCTGCAGACGCTCGCGGAAACGCATGATCTTTCCGCGTACCATCACCAAGGCTTCTGGCAGCCGATGGACACCCTGAGGGATAAGACCCTGCTGGAAGACCTCTGGCAGCAGGGCAAAGCCCCCTGGAAGATCTGGAGCTGAGCGGATGATCTCCTCCCCCGCAGGCCGCCTCTCCCCCGACCCCTCCTTCTGGGGCGGTCGCCGTGTGCTGCTCACCGGCCACACCGGTTTCAAGGGCAGCTGGCTGGCCCTCTGGTTGCTGGAGCTGGGAGCGAAGGTGACAGGCCTAGCCCTGCCGCCGGACACCGACCCCAGCCTGTTCACCCAGCTGGAGCTCGACCGCAGGCTCGACCACCGGGTGGGTGACATCCGCGAGGCCTCCGGGCTAGCGGAGCTCGTGGCCGAAACGCGCCCGGAGGTGGTGCTTCACCTGGCGGCCCAGCCGCTGGTGCGCCGCAGCTACGCCGAGCCCGTGGCCACCTGGAGCACGAACGTGATGGGCACGATCCACCTGCTGGAGGCCCTACGCCGCCTCGATGAGCCCTGCACCGCCGTCCTGATCACCACGGATAAGGTCTATCGCAATAACGAGTGGCTCTACGGCTACCGGGAAAACGACCCGCTCGGTGGCCACGACCCCTACAGCAGCAGCAAAGCGGCCGCCGAGATCGCAATCGCCAGCTGGCGGGCCAGCTTTTGCGGCCCCCTCCCCCATCAAACCCCTCATCTCCGCATCGCCAGCGCCCGGGCGGGGAATGTGATCGGCGGCGGCGATTGGGCAGCCGACCGGATCGTGCCCGATGCAATGCGGGCCCTGGGGCGGGGCGAGCCGATCGGCGTGCGCAATCCCGCCGCCACCCGCCCCTGGCAGCATGTGCTGGAGCCCCTGGGGGGCTATCTGCGACTGGCGGAGCATCTCAGCGCAGACGCCAGCCTGGCGGATGCCTTCAACTTCGGCCCCCAGCTGGAGGCCAACCGCAGCGTGCGAGAGCTGGTGGAGGCAGCCCTCCGCCACTGGCCGGGGAAGTGGGTGGATGAGAGCGATCCGAAGGCTCCCCACGAGGCCAGTTTACTCAATCTGGTGATCGACAAAGCCCACCACCAGCTGGGATGGGCACCGCGCTGGGATTTCGGCACGACCGTAGAGCGCACCGTGAGCTGGTATCGGCGCCTGCAGGAGGGCGAAGCTTCGGCTTTGGCCTGCTGTGAGCAGGATCTGAGGGCCTACGGGTCCCGCAGCGCCCCCTGAGCGGGCACAGCGTCAGCTGGTGCCCGAGCCCTGGCCCCTTCTCTTGCCACGCGAGGGTAAAGGGGGATGC
>JBIPMZ010000151.1:0-5885 GCA_044376165.1 Cyanobium sp. | reverse complement strand
CGCAGCCGGGCATTGGTGTTGGCCACGCCGTGGCCCAGCACCTCCTGCTCCTGGATGCGGTCCTTGAGGCGCAGGGGCGTCCAGGTGCCTTCGGTTTGGCCTGTGGGGTCTTGAGCCCCGGGCTCCTCCCACACCGGCAAGGGGTCGGTGGTGCGCAGGCGCAGTGTCGTCTGTTGCTGGGCCCATTCCTGCCAGAGCGAGTCCACCAGGCGGCTGAGCCGCAGCAGGTGGGCGATCTGGGCCTCTGTGAATGCTTCGCCCACAAACGCCTTGTTCCAGCGCTTGCAGCGCTCGATGGCCTGAGGTTCCAGCTCCTTGATCACCTTGTCGTTGTAGGCCGCCATGCCCGGATCGGGCAGCAGGAAGTGGAAGATGCCGTCTGCCGGCAGCGGCGCGTCCCAGGCCAGCTCTTCCGGGGCGTGTTCATGCCACAGGCGGCTGGGCTTGGCCTTGCGTCCCGTGCCCGTGGGCAGCTGGTTCACCCGAATGATCTGGCGCCGCGCCCCGATCAGCGAGTTGCCGCACACCAGCTGCTGGCTGAACCAGGGCACGAACGCCCTCCCCTGCTCCGGCGCAAAGATGCTGTTGAGCCACAGGCTCACCTCCGCCAGCTCCACCGCCACCGGGTTGAGGTCCACGCCGAAGACGTTCTGATCGGCGAGGCGCATCTTCATCTTCTGCAGCTCCTGCTGGTAACGCTCATGGGGGATGCTCCTGCCGGTTTCCTGCTGGCGCCGCTCCAGGTAGGCCTGGGCCAGCTGGTTCACCAGCTCATTGAGATAGGCCGCCGATCCCATCGCCATCTCCAGCAGCTTCAGCTGCAGGATGTCGGCGGCGCTCTTGCCCACCAGCGCCTCCTTGAGCGTGTACTTGATCTGGCAGCGGGTGAGCACCTCCGGCGTGTAGTAGCTGGCGCTCTTCTGGCGGTTGCGGCCGGCCAGGCGGTAGATGTAGCTCCCCTGCACATAGCACTTCGGCTTGCCGGTGGCGGGATCGGGCACGATCTCCTCGGCCTTGTAGGCCTTGAGCTGCTCGGCGGTCACGAAGTGACCCACCTCCAGTTCGTCGTGCTGCTGGCCGCTGGCTCTGGTGTTGTCGCTCTCGTCGTCGTCGCCAGCATCGAGATCCTCCTCCTCCTCGTCTTCGCTGGCGGTTGTTTTGGTCTTCTTCGGGGCGGGCTGCACCTCGTAGAGGCCATGCTTCGGCTCCACAAAGAAGCCGGTGAAGCTCAGCAGCGCCTCATACACCGCACCCAGCTGGTTGATGCCCAATTGCGCGTAGCTCACCCGCCCGCGCCGCTTGCCCTTGCCTTCCCGGGTGAGCGACATCAGCTCGATCACCTCGCGCAGCACCACGTTGCGGAAGCGCACCTTGGGCCAGCGTTTTTCACCCTTCTCGTTGGTGAGCAGGCCGTTGAGGATCGGCAGCCGTTCGGGATCAAACAGGTGGGAGCGCAGCGGCACGATCCGGAAGGTGCCGTAGTCGCCTTGGCTGCCGTTGATCTCGGCTTGCATCGCTTCCAGTTCGTTCTTTCTGGGATAGCCCTCCCAGATCATCTGAAACAGCCGATCCAGCGACTCGCTGATATAAGTGCCCTCGCGATCTTCCTCTGTCGCCAATTCAGCGCTGTCGAGATCGCGCAGGCTTTCGAGGCTGTAACCAAGCCGGAATACGTCGTTGCCCATCGGCGCGTAGCCCAGCTCCTGGTGGCGGCTCTCGATGAAGAACAGGAACAGCAGCCGGTACATGAAGCGCAGCAACTCCAGCGTCAGCTGCTCCGGATTCAGTCGCTCCTCAAACACGCCCTTCTTCTGCCCTTTGATGAACGCCACCACCTCGTTGCCGAGCAGCTCGATCGAGCGGCGCAGGGCGTACTTGAGGTCGCCGCTCACCTCATAGGCGTGCTTGTGGCTGTTCTCATCCAGCTCATCGAGCAGCGGCGTGCCGCCGCCCGTGGGGCAGGTGTGCTCGCGGTGCAGCAAGGTGGCTGCCGCCAGCAGTGCATCCGGGTTGCTCTCGCCCAGCAACACGTTGAGCTCAAACCGCAGCAACCGTGAGGCCGCCCACTTCTGGCGGTCGATCAGCAGCAGCTGGTCGCGGCTCACCGCCAGCACCCAGCGCGGCGGGATCGCCTGCGCGAAGATCCGCTCGCTGATCAGGTCTTCCCAGGATTCCAGACCCTGACCGTCGCCATCAACCAGCACCTTTCCCAGGGCGGGGTCATCGATCTGGCAGGCCCACTGGGCCGCGATCGTGAGCGCCAGCGGATCCGCCGGATCATCGCCAGGGTTGAAGCACTCCACCACCCATAGCCAGGGTTCGCCCTTCGCGTTGGTGACCTCCGCCAGCAGCGGAATCTGATAGGCCTCGCCGCCGATCAGCACCGGCTCGGGCTTGGGGGCGAAGGGGTAGCCCAGGGCCTCCATCAGAGGCTGGAAGAACAGCTCCCGCTGCAGCCGCAGCCGCTCGGCAGGATCGCCCGTGATCCCGAACTCCGCCTCCCTGAGCTTCAGCCAGGGTTTGCGCAGGGCCCGGAAGCGCGCATCCGGGGTGGCGCCATCGGCGCTGGGATTGGCTTCCACCTGGGCCCTCGCCACCTCCGCCCAGCGTTCGCGCACCTTCTTGATGTCGCCGGTGAGCACACTCTCGAGGTAGTGCGCTGCATAGAACTCGTTGGCGTTGGTGATGCCGGGGAGAGGCATGGGTCAGGTCTCCCGGTGCAGCACCGCCACCAGCTTCAGGTAGGGGGACGGTTCGATCGTCATCACCTCCGCCACAAAGCGCTCGTGGTCGTGGAAGCGTTCGTCGATCGCCTTCTGCTCGGCCAGGCGGTGCTTCTCCTTGATCTGCGGCGGTCGCTGGTCGGCCGCAAAGCTCAGCTGCAGCTGCTCCACCTGGCGGCCACGCAGGCGCTTCAGCCGTTCACGCTGGGCCTCCAGCTCGGGCTGCATACGGGCGCTCCACTGCTCGGCGCGATCCCTCAGGAACGCTCTGGCTCTCTCCACAGCAACAGAGCGTTGCCCTTTCAGTGGAGAGAGCAGGGGGTCAGACAGTTTCTCGGGGCTGATGTTGGCCAGCGGTCGCCTGCCCAGCTGCAGCCGCTCCGCCACCACTTCAAACGGCTCCACGTCGGCCACCTTGAGGCCGCTGCCGGCGAAGCGCACCGCCACCCACTCCTGCACCACCGGTACCCCCTTTTGGTTGGGAATCGTGCCCTGCAGCACCATCACCACCTCCCCCGGTTCCAGGCCATCGCTAAGCAGAAGCACCGGCGCGCAGTGGCGCTGGAACGCGATCTGCCCCCGATCGGACAGCCAGTCCACCAGCGGGTGCAGATCCCAGAGGTATTCCAGCTCTGGACGGCTGCTGTCCGCTCGGCGGCTCTGCTCCAGGGCCCGATCCAGCGCTGCCACGTCGGTGGAGAGCGCCAGTCGCTCGCCCCGCGGCGGCTGCAGTTCGCGCGGGTAGCGGTCGTAGCGGCGCTGCAGATCGCTGGGCGGCGTGATCTCCAGGCGCTGCTGCTCGGGGAAAGCCCGCAGATCGAGTTTCTCGCCGCGGCGTTCCATCCGCTCCGCCACCGCCTCCAGGGCCGTCTCCACATAGCTCCAGAGGCTGGGGAACAGGCTGAAGGGTTGGCGCTGGCTCACCTGCAGTGGCGGCGGGGCCGTGATCGCGGCGGCTGGGCTGTCGTTGTCTGAAGGGCTGCTGCCGAAGAGCTCCTCAAACAGGCTGTCGCCGCTGCTCTGGGCCAGGTAGGGCTTGGCGTTGGCTTCCATGCGCTGCTCCAGCGCCTCCACGGTGCCGCTCTCGAACGCCTTGCTGATCTCCTCCTCCTCACCCACGGCGTCGTAGATGCCCAGGAACACCGCCGGGTCGCCGATGTTCTGCTGGGCCTGCTCGTCCTTGCGCTTCAGGAGCCGCAGCACCTTCTCCGCATCACCCATGCCCTCGCTGCGGGAGCAGCTGAGCAGATAGCGGATCAGGGGTTGGTGGGGCTGCTTGTAGCGATCGATGCGGCCATTGCGCTGTTGCAGCGTCATCAGCGACCAGGGGATGTCCACATGCACCAGCCGGTGGCTGAGGTAGTGCAGGTTCAGGCCCTCGGAGGCCACCTCGGTGGCAACGAGGATGCGGAGAGGGTCCTTCTCCTGAGCGAAGCGCTCCACCAGCCGCGTCTGCTCCACATCGGGCATGGCGCCATCGAGACCCTCCACCGCCTGCGAGGGGAGGCCCAGGTGGGCGGCCAGGTGCTCTTTGAGGAACCGCTGGGTTTCGCGCCGGCCGGTGAACAGCACGATCCGGTCGCGAGGGTCCTTGCCGTTCCAGGCCCAATCCGTGCGGATCAGCTCCAGCAGCCGCTGGTATTTGGAGAAGTCGGCCGGGCCGATGGCGGCCAGCAGAGGCTCCAGGGTCTGCAGCGCAGCCCGATCGGCCTCTGCCGCACTGCCAGCAGCAGCCGAGGCCTCCAGTCGTTTCAGCCGGTTTCGCACCGTTTCCAGAGCCGCCATCGGGCTGGAGAGCAGGGCCTTGGCCAGGGTGGTCTTGAACAGCTGGCCCGCCTTGGCCTTGGCGTCGCTGTCGGGCAGCCTGAGGTCCTTGAGCAGGGCGAACACCCGCTCCTCCTTCTCGCTCGCCGGGCACGCCACATCGGCGCTGTCGCGCTCCTTGACGCTGTTGCGCAGATCGGCGATCACATCCTTGCGGAAGCGCCGCACATACAGATCCTTGATGTCGTCCTTGCTGTACTGACTCGGATCAGCGATCGCTGTGGGGTCGAGCATGGTCATCAGGCTCGCGAAGCTCTCCGGCTTGCCGTCGTGCGGTGTCGCCGACAGCAGGATCAATGTCTCCGATCGCGTCGCCAGCCGTTCGGCCAGCCTGGCCCGTTGGCTCTTCTGGGCCCCGCGGGCCCGCTCGGCCACATTCTGACACTCATCGATCACGATGATGTCCCAGCTGGCATTTTTGAGGTATTGGCTGTACTCGCGATCGTTCTTGAGTGTGTCAACCGAGACGATCACCTTGTCGTAATAGTGAAAGGGATTCTGGTTGGTGGGAATCTGCTCGCGGATCCGCAGGATGCCCAGCGAATCGAGCCGCACCAGGGGAATCGAGAAGCGCGTCCAGAACTCCTTCTGAAACTGCACCAGCATGCTTTTGGTGGTCACCACCAGCAGCCGCCGGCCGCGCCCCCGTCGGATCAGTTCGCTGCAGAGGATGCCGCACTCCAGCGTCTTGCCCAGGCCCACCGCATCGGCGATCAGCAGCCGCTGGCGCGGCATCGCCAGGGCCTTGGCGGCCGGCTCCAGCTGGAACGGCAGAGCATCCATCGCGGCGCGATGGCCCACCACCAAAACGTTGTCGGTGGGAACCGAGCGCCGGAGGTGCGCTTCGAGGAACAGCAGGCTGTCGCGGTAGCGGGGCGAGGGGTCGCTCACCAGGGCCGTGTCTTCCGGCTGCAGCACCTTGAAGCTGCCTGCCGCCTTCTCCACCTCCACCAGGAAGCGGGCCTCCTTCTCGCGCAGGAATGGCGAGACGCCCACCACGTCGACCACCTGCTGGCCATCGGAGCTACGGCCGAGGCTGCGCACCAGCCATTCGGCGCTGCGGCACTCGATGCGGGCACCGGGGGCGAGGACGGCTTCTGGCATGACTACCTTCCCCAAGCCCCCCCAACCCATGCTCGCAGTACCCGCCCAGTGTGCCACCGAGAGGGCAAGCCCGGCGATTGCTGAAGCATTTGACCAGAGATTGATGCTGATCCCATGCAGAAACTGCATAGGATCAGGTGCAAACTCGTTCTGGCTTCAGTTCACCCCTTCCCCCGCGCCCCCGGCAGATGCAGGTCGCTGCTCACCAGGGTGAGGGGCGGATCGAGGTCCAGG
>JBIPMZ010000011.1:0-19879 GCA_044376165.1 Cyanobium sp. | reverse complement strand
CGGTGCGCCTGGAGCCCCCGGGCCGCCCGGGGGCGCCGGAGCGTTGAGGTCGGGGTGCCGCCGGCCCTCCCCGTCCACCAGGGCGGCGGGCGCCGCGGGGGGGGGCTGGGGATCCAACAGGATTTTTGGCAGCTCCTCCAGCACCCGGGCGGCCACCTCCCGGGCGGATTCCTCCCCCTGCTGGATGGTGAGGTCGGCCAGGGCGTAGAGGGGGCGCCGAGCTGCCAGCAGGGCGGCCAAGCGGGCGGCCGGATCCGCGTCCGCCAGCAGCGGCCGCGGGGTGGGGTCGCCCCGGAGGCGCTTCAGGAGCAGCGCCTCCGGGGCATCCAGCCAGATCACCACGCCCTGCCGCAGGTGGCCCCAGTTTTCTGGACGCCCCACCACGCCGCCGCCGGTGGCCACCACCAGGGAATGCCAGCTGGCGAGCTGATTCAGAACGGCGGCCTCGAGGGCGCGAAACCCCTCCTCCCCGTCTGCGGCGAAGATCTCCGCGATGCTGCGGCCCGTGACCTGCTCCAGGACGGCGTCGGCGTCCAAGAAGCGGTAGCCAAGGGCTTCGGCGAGGGGGCGGCCGACACTGCTTTTCCCCGCCCCCATCATTCCTACGAGGTAGAGATTGAGCCCCCGCAGACGTCGGGCCAGGCCCTGGCGATCGCGTTCGGCTCGGTCGCGGCGCTCGGGCTCCATGGGGGCGGCCAGATGGGGAAGCCTGTTTCTAGGATGGGGGGCCTTGGTATCGAGCCCAATGACCGCCACGGGGCTACAGGCACCACCCCCGGTGCCCTCTGGAGGGCCCCCGGCGGTTTCGGCTGTGGATCTTCAGGGCGATCTTCGCCACGGCCGCGGCCGCCCTTGCGTCATCACCCGCCGGGCCTGTTTCAGCGCCAGCCATCTGTATTGGTTGCCGGAGCTGAGCGAGGCCGAGAACCGGCGGCGCTTCGGCCCCTGCAGCCTGGCCCCCGGACATGGTCACAATTACGAATTGATCGTGGCGATGGGTGGGCCTCTGGATGCCGATGGGATGGTGCTCAACCTGTCGGATGTCAAGCACGCCATCCGCAAGCAGGTGGTCGCCCCCCTGGACTTCCGCTTCCTCAACGAGGTCTGGCCGGAGTTCGATCTGAGCCGCCCGGAGGGTCGCCTTCCCACCACCGAAGCCCTGGCCCTGGCCATCCGCGACCGCCTTGCCCCCCATCTCCCCCTTGTCGGTCTGCGGTTGTACGAGCAACCCAGCCTCTGGGCCGATGTTCTCCCCGGTTCCAACCCCGATCCCATGGAAGCCTTCCTTTCGATCCGCACCCATTTCGCCGCGGCCCACCGTCTGGCACGGCCCGAGCTGAGCCAGGCCGAGAACGAGGCGATCTACGGCAAATGCGCCCGCCCCCACGGCCACGGCCACAACTACCTGCTGGATGTCACCGTGCGCGGTGGCATCGACCCGCGCACCGGCATGGTCTGCGACCTGTCCGCCCTGCAAAAACTGGTGGAGGATCTAGTGGTCGAGCCGTTCGATCACACCTTTCTCAATAAGGATGTAGCCCATTTCGCCACCACCGTTCCCACGGCCGAAAACATCGCCCTGCACATCGCCGATCGGCTGAGCGAACCGATTGCCGCCAGTGGTGCCCGCCTGCACCGGGTGCGCCTCCAGGAGAGCCCGAACAACGCGGCCGAGGTGTATGCCGAGAGCCCCCGCCTCGAGATGCTGCCGGAGGCCCTCTCGGCCCTCGCCGCCGGCTGATCGCAACCCGCGGGAGGGGGCTTCTCCCTCAGGGCGGAGGCACCGCCGTCTCCCCCCCCCGGCTGCCAAAGCGCCGCCCGAGCTCCCGCAGCGGCACATCCCCCAGGCTTTCCGGCGGCAGGCCAAACATCCGGGCCAGGCAACGCTTCACCACCACCTCGCTGTCGTCGCCGAAGCGGCCGCCGAGCATCTCCGTGAGCACCCCCAGACCTCTGCCCGTGGCATCCGTCTCCTCGATCAGGCAGCGGCTCGTGGAGATGGCCAGTTTGCGGCAGGGATCCTGCAGGGCCCGTTCCAGCTCGGGGCGGCCCCCGGTGGCGGTCTCCACGCACACCTGGGCCAGCCGGTTCTCGAGCTGGGGGCGCATCAACATCAGAACGGGTCGCAACAGCCCCGCTGCCGCCGGCCTCGGCCCGCCCATCTCGCCCGCCCCCCACGCCAGGGTGAGGCAAGCCACCAGAAATCGTTGCTGTGCCGGCATGCGCCGTTCCCGGGTCGCGTGGGGACCTGGCTAGTTTTGCGCCTCCGCCGCCCCCGCTGCATCCCCGCGCCATGGCCGAGCTCACCGCCCGCTGGCACCGCGCGACCCGGGAGCTGCCTGAGCGGCAGTGGCAGGCCCTGCTCGACGCTTCGGCGGACAGCTCCGGCTCCGTGGAAGCGCGCCCCTTCTACCGCTGGCGCTGGCTGCACCACCTGGAAGCCAGCGGCAGCATCGTGGCGCGTCAGGGCTGGCAGCCCTGCCATCTCGGGCTGTGGCGGGACGATCGGCTGGTGGCGCTGGCCCCCCTCTACCTGAAAGGCCATAGCTACGGCGAATTCGTCTTCGACCAGTCTTTTGCCCAGCTCGCGGCCCAGCTGGGCCTGCGCTACTACCCCAAGCTGGTGGGGATGAGCCCGGTCAGCCCGGTGCAGGGTTACCGCTTCTGGTTTGCTGCCGGGGAGGACGAGGCGGCCCTGACCGCTTGGATGTTGACGGAGATCGATGCCTTCTGCCGTGCCAATCGCATCCTCAGCTGCAATTTCCTTTATGTCGATCCGGCCTGGCAGCCCCTGGCGGAGGCGGCGGGCTGTGCCCTTTGGCTGAACCAGCAGAGCCTCTGGCTCAACCCCGGCCATACCGATTTCGACGACTACCTGTCCAGCTTCAACGCCAACCAGCGCCGCAATATTCGCCGCGAGCGCAAGGCGGTGGCCGCCGCCGGTCTGACGGTCACCCCCCTGGCCGGCGATGACCTTTCGCCCCGGCTGGTGCGGCGCATGCACCACTTCTATGCCCAGCACTGCGCCCGCTGGGGCCCCTGGGGCAGCAAATACCTCACCGAAGCCTTCTTTGCCGCGGCGGCGGACGAGCTGCGCGAGGCTCTGGTGCTGTTCAGCGCCCACCGGGGGGATCCCGCGGAGCCGCTGGCCATGTCGCTGTGTGTGCAGGACGAAACCCAGCTTTGGGGCCGCTACTGGGGCAGCGATGTGGAGGTCGATCATCTGCATTTTGAAGTGTGCTATTACGCCCCGATCGAATGGGCGATCGCCCGGGGCATCCGCGGCTTCGATCCCGGCGCCGGTGGCAGCCACAAGCGTCGCCGCGGTTTCATCGCCCAGCCCCGGGCGAGCCTGCATCGCTGGCTGGATCCGGAGTTCGACAGGATCCTGCGCCAGTGGTTGCCCGGGGCCAATCGGCAGATGCTGACGGAGATCGACGCGATCAATGCAGATCTGCCCTTCACGGCTGCCTACGATCCCCTGCATGTCCCAAACCCCCACAGCCCCCGATCGGCAGCAGCTGGATGAGCGACTCTCCCAACGCTTCATCGCCCTCGATCCGGCGGGCTACTTCCTGATCCGCGTGGACGACCAGACCGAGGAGCTGGTCGTCGAGCACTACACCAATGGCATCGATGCCCGCGGTTTGGCCACCGATCCGGAGACCGGTGAAGTGCTCGCCTGCCGCGGCTCCGCTCCCCGGGCTCCCGTGGCGGTGTTCCGGGGGCGTACGGCCAAGGAGCTCGGCATCCTGCTCACGGAGGCCGAGGGGCCGCTTCCCGTCAGTCGCCTCGACCACGCTCTCTATCTGGGCCGTGAACTCCAGAAGGCGGAGAACTGTCTGGTGCAGGGCTTGGCTTACGTCCAGGATTGATCCCCGTTGCCGGGCTCGCTCCGCCTGGGCTTGCGCTCAGGCGGGTTGCAGCTCGCGGTCGGCATTCACCGGAGCGGTGGGGGGCTCGGGGGGAAGGGCCTCGAGCTGCTGCTGGATCTCGCGGGTGACGATGCTGCGATATTCCTGGAAGTGCTCATTGTGGGCGAGGGTGACCAGGAATTGTTCGAAGTTGTTGGGATTGACCCGAGCGATTTTCAGCAGGGAGCGCCAGAAGCGCCAGCGGGTGTCGCGCACGATCCCCTGGCGCCAGATGACGATCGATAGGGCGCGGATATCGGTCCAGCTGGGCAATCCAGCCTTGCCAAGGCTAACGGAATTGGCGTATTGTTGCCAGCGTGGTTTGCCCACTTTGGTGTAGTAGTGGGTAACCCGATCAATGTAGGCGTTGGGTTCGTAGAGGCGGCAAAAGGCATCCACGTACTCGTTGGCAATCTCCCGAATCGGGCGGCTTGGCACGAAGTTCAACAGGTTGGTCTGGTTGACCCCCTTGGCATCCTTCTTCTCCTGCACCAAGCGGCCTTCCTTCTCGAGCCTGTGCCACAGACCTGTGTTGGGCAAGGCTTGCAGCATGCCCATCATCGCGGCGGGGATGCCGGTGCGACTTACAAAGGTGACGATGCGGTCGCCAGCTCCGCTTTCCTCCCCGTCGAAGCCAATGATGAAGCCGGCCATCACGCGGATGCCGTAGGAGGTGATGCGATCCACCGACTCCTCCAGGGAGCTGCGGGTGTTCTGGTGTTTGCCCGCGATGGCGAGGCTGGCTTCGTCGGGTGTTTCGATTCCGAGAAAAACGCTGTCGAAGCGGGCTTCGGCCATCATCTCCATCAATTCGTCGTCGGAGGCGAGATCGACAGACGCTTCAGTGGCGAAGCTGAATGGGTAGTTGTGCTCCATCTGCCACTGCTTAAGAGCGGGCAACAGCAACTTGGCGTTGCGTTTGTTGCCGATGAAGTTGTCGTCCACCAGGAAGATGGATCGCCTCCAGCCAAGGTCGTAGAGGTACTGCAGCTCGGCAATGAGCTGCTGTGGATTTTTGGTGCGGGGTTTGCGACCATAAAGTACGATAATATCGCAGAATTCACACTGAAATGGGCAGCCGCGCGAGAACTGCACCGACATGGAGTCGTAGGCGTCAAGCTGCAGGAGATCGAAGCGCGGGATCGGGGTGGCGGTTACGTCTGGTTTCTCACCGTTGGCGCTGAAGCGGCCGCCTTTCTCCCCCTTCTCGATCGCCTCGATGAACAGCGGCAGGGTGATCTCCCCCTCGTCGAGCACTTTGAAGTCGGCGAGCTCCAGTTCCGGCGCGTCCGGGGTGGAGCTGGCGAACGGCCCGCCCACGGCCACGGGCAGCCCCCGCCGTTTCGCCTTGCCGATCTGCACGGCCATGTCGGCTTTCTGCACGATCATGCCGGAAATCACCACAAGCTCGGCCCAATCCCATTCCTCCTCGCGGACCTCTCGGACGTTCCGGTCCACCAGCTTCATCTCCCAGTGCTGGGGCAGCAGGGCGGCGACGGTGACCATGCCCAGCGGCGGCAGCAGCACCTTGCGGTTCACCAGCTCGAGGATCTTCTCGTAGCTCCAGAAGGTCTTCGGGAACTCGGGATAGATGAAGAGGGTGCGCATGCTGGGGGGACGCCGCGGCGCGGCAGGGTACGGGAGGCAGGCCAGGGTCCGGGGGGGAGGATCCCGGGGAAAGGACCGGGCGGAGAGATCGGGAGGCAAAGCCCAGGGGCGGCCCGCCGCCCGACCCGGCGTCGGTGATGCGGAAAGTGAAGCAACCCTAGTGGGTTTCCGGCTGTTGGGAACCCGCCCCCCCTTTTCTGCTGTAATGGCAGCTCCTTTCCCTGCCATGGCCATGGGTGTCGCAATTTATCTGGGTCTGGTCGGCGGTGGCCTTGTCGCCGCCTTCGTCGCCACCACGATCCTCAAGGCCGTCCGGCTGATTTGAGGCTGGCTCCGGCCCTCGGGCTTAGCTGGGGCAGGCTCTTGACCTAGGCAGGCTCCAGGCGCATCCGCCCCTGCCTCAGCTCCCACAGCCCCATGGCCAGACCCGCCAGCCCGAGCAGGGCGAAGCAAGACAGCAGGCCGTAGCGCATTGTCAGCCCGGCGGCCATCATGCCGCTGAGCCCGCCGCCCCCCAGGAACGCGATCTGCCCCAAGCCCGCCATCCGGCCCCGCAGCACCAGCGGCGCGCCCACCTGGCCGATCAGATTCGTCCCCGCCAGCAAGGAGGCGGTTCCCGCCCCGATCAGGAAGGTCATCGCCAAGGCCAGGACCGTTCTGGCCGGCCCTAGGGGCCACACCAGGGCCAGGGCCATCCCCAGCTGGGACAGGGCTGTCAGAACCGCACAGCCCCCCAACAGCAGGGCGGGGCGGCGGCACAACCCCCGGCTGTGGCGCTGCAGCACCAGGCCGCCGCTGACGCTGCCCGCCGCCAGAACGCTGGTGAATAGTCCCAGCTCCTGGGGGGAGGGGCCCAGCAGCTTGGCGGCGATCAGCGGCGCCAGGCCGGGGTGGAAGAACCCCACCAGGCAGGCCAGGGCCGTGAACCGCAGCACGTGGCGCAGCACCGGGCCGCATTCCCGCCAAGCGGTGCCCAGGCTTGCGGCGGCGCCGCCCGTGCTGCGCTGCTCCCGCTCCCCTCGCGGCCGGAGAACCCAAACCACGGTGCCGATCGGGATCAGGTATGTGGCGGCATCGATCGCCAGGGCCATGGCGGGCCCGGCCAGGGCCAGCAGCCACCCCCCCAGCGGCGGCCCCACCAGCTTGCCGACGTTGAAGACCACCGAGAAGCTCGTCAGGTAGGGGGCCAGCTCCTCGGGATGATCCACCAGCAGCGCGCAGTACTTGTTGCGAGCGGTCAGTTCGAAGGTGCTCGCCACCCCCACCAGCAGGGTGCTCAGGAGCAAGAGCACCACCTGGGTTTGGCCGTGGAGCAGGGGGATCGCCAACGCCCCGAGAGAGCCTCCGGCGAATAGGCCCCACTGGGCGCGGATCAGCACCCGCTCGCATCCCAATCGGTCGGTCGCCACTCCGGCCGGACCGCTCACCAGCAGGGAGGGAAGGGCGAGGGCGGCGAAGTGAAGCGCCAGCAGCAGCGGGCTGCCACTGCCATGCAGCAGGATCCACCCCTTGGCCGTCAGCCCGGCGAATGAGCCGGCGGTGCTCAGACCGGAGGCCACGAGGAACGTGCCGCGTTGCTGGCGACGCAGGCGCCCGATGCCTGCCTTCAAGGGCCGGACGGGGCGACGCGCAGATCGGCCACCATCTCGGCGGCACCCACTAGTTCCCCGTGCAGGTCGTACGCATCGGCGGCGGTGATCCGCACCGGCACCATCGTGGCGGGAGCGGCCTGCAGCCCTCCCTGGCGGGGCTGCAGATGCACCTCTCCGTCCACCTCGGGGGCGAAGCGGCTGCAGCGGCCGATCATGGCGCCGGTGGCGGGGTTTTCCTGCTCGATCAGGACATCGACGATGCGGCCCACCCAGGCCGCGTTGTGGGCGGCAGCGATCGGCTGTTGCCGGGACATCAGCCGATCGCGCCGCTCCTCGGCCAGCTCTGCCGAAACGGGGGCGGGCAGCGCTGCCGCCGGCGTGCCCTCCTCCGGGGAGAAGCGGAACACCCCCACATGGTCAAACCGCTGGGTGGTGACGAAGTCGAGCAGGTGCTGGAAGTGGGCTTCGCTCTCCCCCGGAAAGCCGACGATGAAGCTGGTGCGCAACACCGCTTCCGGCAACTGCGCCCGGATCCGGGTGAGCAGCCCTTCGGTGAGCTCCGCCTGCCAGGGGCGGTTCATCGCTCGCAGCACCTCTGGATGGCTGTGTTGCAGCGGCAGATCCAGGTAGGGAAGCACGTTGGGCGTTTCCCGGAAGGCCGCCAGCACCTCCGGCGTCAGGCCGGTGGGGTAGGCATAGTGCACGCGGATCCAGGGGATCTCCACCTCCCCCAGCGCCCGCAGCAAATCCGCCAGCCGGGGCCGCCCGTAGAGATCCAAGCCGTAATTGGTGGTGATCTGGCTGATCAGGATCAGCTCCTTGACCCCCTGGGCCGCCAACTGGTGGGCCTCGGCGACGATCGACTCGATCGGGCGGGAGCGCTGATCGCCCCGCAGCCGGGGGATGATGCAAAAGGCGCAGCGGTAGTCGCAGCCCTCCGCCACCTTCAGGTAGGCCACCGCCTCGCTGGTGGTGCGGTAGCGGGGCAGGTGCTCATCGCCCACGAAGGTGGGCACGGGGCTCACGCGGTTCACCCGCTCCCCCGCTTCGACCCGCTGGAGCACCTCCACGATGTGCTGGTAGTCGCCGGTGCCCACGATCGCTTTGGCCTCCGGCAGGGACTCCAGCAACTGCTCCTGGAAATGCTGGGCAAGGCAGCCGGCGATGATCAGATTCTTGCCCTGCTCGGCCAGCTCCACCAAGGTGCGCACCGATTCCACGCGGGCGTCCTGGATGAAGCTGCAGGTGTTGACCACCACCACAGAGGCCTGGCTTTCGTCGGCGCTGACGCCATAGCCCGCCTGGGCGAGCAGGCCGAGCATGTGTTCGGTGTCCACCCGGTTCTTCTCGCAGCCCAGATGGGCGAAGGCCACCGTGGGCTTCTGGGCAGGAGCGCGGGGTTCCGGGGGCACAACCAGGCCAGGATAAAAATTCACCCTACCCTGCAGGATCGTGAGGTCTTCCATCGCTGCCCGTACCGCTGTCTCTCCCGCCTTCGTCGGGGTGCTCCTGGCGCTGGTGGTGGGTTTTGGCCCCTCTTCCCCGGGCCTCGCTGCCGAAGCGACCGGCCGCCTCTGCTATCAGAGGCTCAGCGGTCAGGCCAAGAACCCAGACCTCGAGCAACTCCGCTTGCAGCTGGATGGTCCGCGGGTGGCGGGGTTCTACCGCTGGCTTCCCTGGCAAAAGGACCGCCGTGTGGGTCAACTGGAAGGCCGCCTGTCCTCCGAGGGGACGGCAAAAGTGATCTACCGCTTCACGCAGGAAGGCCAAGCGCAGAGCGCACCGCTCACGATCGTCTTCAACGACCGCCAGGCCCGCATCCGCTGGGAGCCCTCGCCGCAGGCGGGCCAGGCCGCCGGGCCGCCCCTGCCGCCGGTTCTGCTGCTGCGACACCCCTGCGCGGAGCTCAAGCCGGTTCCCGGCCTCTGATCTTTCAGAGCGGGCCTGCCAAAATCAAATCTGCCCCCACCCCACCCGCCGTGACCTCCTCCCGCCTCAGCGAGCGCCTCGCCGGTCAACGGCGCCGGCAAGACCCGGGCCGCCGCTGGGTGCGGGTGGCGATGGCCGTGCTGGCCACGATCGGCGCCATCGATACGGGGGCGATCACCCTCAAGCGCTGGGGCCTGATCGGTCCCCTCACCTGCCCCGGCGGCGCCGAAGCCTGCGACAAGGTGCTCAACAGCCCCTGGGGTTCCCTCTTCGGCCAGCCCCTCTCCCTGTTCGGCTCCCTGGCCTACCTGGCGGTGCTGCTGCTGGCCCTGCTGCCGCTGGTGCTCAAAGGGGAGGCCCGTACCGCCATCGCCGAGACCAGTCGCTGGGGGTTGCTGCTCTTTAGCACCGGCATGGCGGTCTTCAGCCTCCTGCTGATGGGGGTGATGGTGTTCAAGATCCAGGCCATCTGCGCCTTCTGCATCCTCTCGGCGCTGCTCAGCGTCAGCTTGTTTGCCCTCTCCCTGATCGGCGGGGAGTGGGAGGACCGGGGCCAACTCATCTTCCGTGCCGTGCTGGTCGGCCTGGCGGTGGGCCTGATCGGCCTGGGCTGGGCCACCTCCGTCGACCGTCCTGCCGATTTCGGCAAGGGTGTACCCCTTCCCGTGAAGGCGGAGAGCTCCCCTTCCTCTTTGGCCTTGGCGGAGCACCTCACCGCCAGCGGCGCTCGCATGTACACCGCCTACTGGTGTCCCCACTGCCACGAGCAGAAGGAGCTCTTCGGCAAGCAGGCCACCACAAAGCTCACCCTCATCGAGTGCGCCCCGGATGGTCGGAATAGCCAGGCCAAGCTCTGTGAGAGCAAGGGCATCCAGGGCTATCCCAGTTGGGAGATCAACGGCAAGATCGATTCTGGGGTCAAGACCCTGCCGGATCTCGCCCTGCGCAGCGGCTTCAAGGGGCAGCTCTAGGCCCAGCTCGTTCCACCCCCGGCCCCCCGATTGGGCGGGTGCCGGGGGCTGCGCCCCTCCGCTGGACGGTGTGGCAGCGCCAGAAGGGTTGGGGGCTGGGGGCGTCGGTGCGGAAATGCCCACCGCGGCTCTCCTGCCGGAAGGCCGCCGCCTCGATCAGCAGCTCTGCCAGCACCAAGCGTTGGCGCAGTTCCTGCTGGAGGCGCAGCAGGCCCAGGCTGCGCCGTCCCAGCTGGAACTGCTCCCCGGGAACCAGGCGCTGACAAGCGGCGAGTAGGGGTTCGGCCTCCAGCCGCCGCCGCTGGGTGCGAACCCACCCGAGGGCTTCCAGCAGTTCGCGGCCGTTGCGCTCCACCCCGGCCACCTGCCAGCAGAGCTGGCGCAAGCGGATGATGGCGCGCCGCAGGGCCGTGGGGTCCGCCTCGGGAGGTTCCAGAGGCCGGCAGGGCTCCGCGCTCCTTCCCGCGCCCGTAGGGCTGGCGGGGGAGAGCCGCAGCCCTTGGAGCTGGCGGGCAAAGACCAGGCATTCCATCAGCGAATTGCTCGCCAGCCGGTTGGCCCCATGCACCCCCGTGCTGGCCACCTCCCCCACCGCATGCAGTCCGGGGATCGAGGTGGCGGTCTGGAGGTCGGTGGCGATTCCCCCCATCCAGTAGTGGGCGGCTGGGGCTACGGGGATCGGTGCGGCGGTGGGCTCCAGGCCCAGGGCACGGCAGCGTCCCAGGATCGTGGGGAACTGCTGCTCCAAGCGCTCGCGCCCCACCGGTCGCAGGTCAAGCCAGAGGTTTTCCACCCCCTGCCGCCGCAGGCAGCGCGCCAAGGCGCGGCTCACCTGATCCCGCGGCGCGAGGTCTCCGCCTGCCAATTCCGCCACTGGACTTTCTCCGGAGGCGTCGCACAACCGGGCCCCTTCCCCACGCACCGCCTCGCTGATCAAGAAATGGGGGGCCCCCGGCAGCATCAGGGCGGTGGGATGGAACTGCACAAACTCCAGGTCGCGCACCTCCGCCCCCACGCTCCAGGCCATCGCCAGGCCATCGCCGCTGGACTGGGTGGGATTGGTGGTGTGGGCGAACAGATGGCCGCCGCCCCCGCTGGCCAGCACCACGGCCTCGGCCCGCAGCCAGCGCAGGCGCTCCCCTTCCAGCACCTGCAGCCCGATGCAGCGGCCCGCCTCGATCCAGAGCTGCAACGCCAGCAGCCCCTTGCGCTGCACCAGCCCGGGGCGCCGCAGCACCTCGCGCTCCAGGGCCTCCACCAGGGCTCCGCCGGTGCGGTCTTGGGCGTGGAGCACGCGGCGGTGGCTGTGGGCCGCCTCCAGGGTGGTGCTGAGCTGATCGCCATGGCGATCGAAGTCCATGCCCAGCTCCAGCAGCCGCTCCACGCAGGCTGGGGCCTGGCTCACCAGCAGCCGAACCGCTGCGGGTTCGCAGAGTCCAGCTCCGGCGCGCAGGGTGTCCTGCTCGTGGCTGGCAAGGCTGTCTTCCGGCTGGGTTACCGCCGCGATTCCCCCCTGGGCCCAGCGGCTGGCGGAGCGGGGGGCGGTGCTCTTGCTCAAAAGCAAAACCCGCAGACCGGCGGGCAGCTCCAGGCAGGTCATCAGCCCGGCGGCCCCGCTCCCCACCACCACCACGTCCCAGGTGGCCGGCAGCGGATCGGACGGCTCGAGGGGGGACGAAGGTTGCCTTGCCATCCTGCCGTCCCGCGGAAGGCGAGCCTATGGGAGCACTGGGCCTCTGGCGCTGAAGGGTGGCCAGAAAAAGAGGCCATCTCCAGGGAAATGGCCCCTCATGCCACCGATTCGTCGACCGGGGCCGTCCTCACCAGGGCGGTTAGCGGTACTGGCCGTCGTTGATGCGATCGAATCCTTCGTTGAGGGCGATGGAGGGAGGCGTGACGGTGAAGTTGTCTTTGTATTTCTCGAACAACTCCCTTTGCCGATCGGTGAGATCGAGGTTCAAAACATCCTCGACAGAGTTGTAGGGACCCCCGAGAACGATCTTGCCCGCCAGGGTGGGATACATTCCCGGGTATTGCTGGAAGCGTCGCACCGAGGAGTTGTTTAGATCCACCTTGTCGCCACGCTCGGCGATCTTGTCATCCGCCAAGTTGCGAAGATCCGCCTCGGCGAAGACGGGACCGGGCAGCAGCAGGCCGAAGAGCAGACCGGCCAGAACCACACCACTCAGCAACCAGGCAAGCAGCCGCTTCATCACGACACTCCAGAGAAGGAAAAGGCGGGGGAGAAACCAGGGTCCGGGTCCCAGCGGGATCCCGGCCGCCAGGGCCTTTGCAGGTCCACAGGCGGGAGCGGGGGCGGAGAGTCCCTTCCCCACTGCACCACAACGTTACAGACCACCCCTCGGGGGACCCCGATCGGTTGCCCGCCGTTTGCAGTTCTTCAGATCAGGCCGATCTTCAGATCAGGCCGCTGAGCCGGGGGGCCAGGGCGGCGGCCAGGAGAAACAAGCCGTCTACGGTCAGGGTGGTGGCGAGGGTGGCGGCCCCGACGCGGCCCTCCCGGTCGCCGCGGCGCCAGAGGCGAAGGCCAAGGTTCACCAGCAGCGCTGCCGCCAGGGCTGTACAGAGCAGCGGCAAGGGCTGAAGGGCCGCGGCGGCCGCCTCCTGGAGCAGGGTCGCCGCCTCGCCCGGGGGCGCCGCCAGCACCCGGGGCCAAAAGTCCATCAGCCGGCCTGCCGCCATGACGGCGTCGGTGGCGGCGGTGCCGAGCAGCGAGGCCAGATAAAAGGTGGCCGCCAACCGCCAGCGGCTGCCCAGCCCCGCCACGGCCAGGGGAAGGGCGAACGCCTCGATCGGCAGGTGCCAGAGCGGATGCAGCCGAAACCATCCCCAGAACAGGCTTCCCCCCAGCCAGCTGCCGGCGAAGCCCACCAGCAGCACCCCCAGGGGGCGCAGCGGCCCGCGGCTGCGCTGCTCCAGTCCCACCCCCAGAGCCACCAGCGGCAGAGTGAACAGGGTGGCCGCCATCGGGGCCAGGCGCACCCAAGGGGCCTGAAGGAAGACCGGCACGGCCACCAAAAACGCGGCCACCAGGGGGAGTGACAGCTCTGTGGGCCAGGCGAAGCCCGGGATCGCGGGCTTCGCCAAGGGGGGGGGGACGAGCCGGGCGGGGCTGGGGGGGAGGCTGGAGGGAACCCCGATCACCTGGGATGTGAAGAAAGTTGACCAACCTTAAAGGGTGTCGGGTTGGCGCCCGCTCCGCTCCGCCATAGGGTCGGATCGCTTCTCCCCCCAGGGCATGTCCATCAACGCGGCGGCGGAACCCCTTTCCCTGGGAGCAGCCTGCTGGCATGCCCTCGTGCTGGGGATCGTCCAGGGGCTCACGGAGTTCCTCCCCATCAGCAGCACGGCGCACCTCAAGGTGGTGCCCGTTCTCCTCGGCTGGGGGGATCCCGGCATTGCCTTCACGGCTGTGATCCAGCTGGGGAGCATCGCGGCGGTGTTGGCCTATTTCCGCCGCGACCTGGCGGAGGTGGGCCGTGGCGTGGCCCGGGCCTGCCGGTACCAGCAGTGGAACGAACCCTCCGCACGGCTCGGGGTGGCGATCAGCCTGGGCACCGTACCGATCCTGCTGGCGGGGGTGGCCCTGAAGATCTGGGTGCCGGGCTATGAGTCCTCCCCCCTGCGCAGCATGACCTCCATCGGGGTGGTCTCGATCGCGATGGCCCTGCTGCTGGCCCTGGCCGAGCTGCTGGGGGCCCGCCGTCGCCTGATGCAAGACGTGGTGCCCCGCGACGGACTGCTGGTGGGGGCTGCCCAGGCCCTCGCCCTGGTGCCGGGGGTCTCCCGGTCCGGCAGCACTCTCACCGCCTCCCTGTTCGACGGTTGGCAGCGCCCCGCGGCCGCCCGCTTCTCCTTCCTGCTCGGCATCCCGGCGATCTCCCTGGTGGGGCTGGTGGAGTTGCGGGATGCGATCCAGCAACCGGCGAACGGCGGGCTGCTGCCCACCCTGCTCGGCATCCTTTCCGCGGCGCTGGTGTCCTGGCTGGCGATCGCCTGGCTGCTCCGCTTTTTGCAGAGCCACAGCACCTGGGTGTTTGTCTCCTACCGCCTGCTCTTCGGCCTGGTGATTCTCCTGTTTTTCCGCGCCAGCGAGGGGCCGATCGGCTGAGGTCCCCGCAAGCCCCGGCCCCTCAGCAGACTGGAGCGAGATCCCCCCTCTTCATCCGTGTGGAAGGAACCGTCCGCAGGCATCGCCCTGGCCGAGGCCGAGGCCCGCATTGCAGGGGCTGAGGGGCTGCGGTTGCCCCAGCCGGCGGTGGTCGCCGGGGTGGAGCCCGGCTCGATCGGCGAGGAGCTGGGCTTTGAGCCGGGGGATCGGCTGCTGAGCATCAATGGCGCTCGCCCCCGCGATCTCATCGACCTGCAGGTGCTCTGCAGCGAGGAGGAGCTGGTGCTGGAGGTGGAGGATCCCGACGGCGGCCACCATGTGGTGGAGCTGGAGAAGGAGGCGGACGCTGGCCTGGGGCTGGCCTTCACCGAGGCCCTGTTCGATGGGCTGCGCCAGTGCAACAACCACTGCCCGTTCTGCTTCATTGATCAACAACCGCCGGGACGCCGGGGCAGCCTCTACCTCAAGGACGATGACTACCGGCTGAGCTTCCTCTACGGCAGTTACCTCACCCTCACCAACCTCACCGCCGCCGACTGGCAGCGGATCGAGGCGCAGCGGCTCTCCCCCCTCTACGTCTCCGTCCACGCCACGGATCCAGAGCTGCGCAGCCGCCTGCTAGTCAATCCCCGCGCGGCCCTCCTGCTGGAGCAGCTGGCCTGGTTTGCCGCGCGCCGGCTGCAGATCCATGCCCAGGTGGTGGTCTGCCCGGGTCTCAACGATGGGGGCGCCCTCCGGCAGACCCTCACCGATCTGGCCCGCTACGGGGGCGGAGACTGGCCCGCGGTTCTTTCCACGGCCGTCGTGCCCGTCGGCCTCACCCGCTTCCGCCCGGCGGGCGATGCCCTGCGCCCCGTCACCCCAGCGGCGGCGGCGGCGGTGATCGACGCGGTGGAACCGTTGCAGCACCGCTTCCGCCAGGAGCTGGGCAGCCGCTTTGCCTGGCTCGCTGACGAGTGGTATTTGATCGCCGGTCGTCCCCTGCCGCCGCGGGCCGCCTACGAGGACTTGCCCCAGCGCGAGAATGGCGTCGGCAGCATCCGCGGCTTCCTGGAGGAGTTGGCGGCGGCCACCGCGGCGCTGCCCGAGGCGATCCCCAGCCCCCGGCGTTTCAGCTGGGTGGTGGGCCATCTGGTGTCAGGGGCCCTGCAGCCGGTGGTGGAGCGCTTCAACCGGGTGAAGGGGCTGGAGCTGCTGCTGCACGGCCTTCCCAGCCCCTACTGGGGGCAGGAGCAGGTGGTCACGGGGCTGCTCACCGGGTCGGATCTCTTGAGTGGACTGCGGGGCAAAGATCTTGGCGAGGAGCTGCTGCTGCCGCGGGTGATGCTGCGGGAGGGGCAGCCGGTGTTTCTGGACGACTGCACGCTGGAGCGATTGCGGGAGCAGCTTCCCGTACCGGTGCGCCCGATCGGGGGTGCGGACGATCTGGTGGCCGTCTGCCTCGGGAAGGCCGTCCCTGATGCCTAAGCTCATGCGCACCCTTTGCCAACGGTTGTGAACCGCCACCACCTTCTGCTCGCTGCGTTGATGGTGGCTCCCGTCCTGCCTCTCCGGGTGGCTGGTCAGACGGCTCCATCCCCCGCTCCCGCCGAGGCGCAGGCTCCTCCCTCCGAGGCGCAGGCCGCGCCTGTGCCCGGGATGAATCCTGCAGATCCCGCTGGCGCCGCGTTGCGCCAGTCCATCCCCCTGGCTCCCGCCGTGAAGGGGAACCGTCCCAAGTCCAACCCCTCGGTGCTGCCGCCCGCGGCCACCCAGCTCCCCCCCGCCCAGCTCGACCTCTCGGCCCCTGCCTCCCTCGCCCTGCCGGTGAGGCCGGATCAGGTGCGGATCCGCGAGCTTCGCCCCCTCGGCCTGCCCGATGTGGAAACCCTGGCCGAGGTCAACAATCCCAATCTCAAGGCCCTTGGCAGCCGGGTGGAGCAGGCCCAGTCCGCCCTGCGCGCCGAGATCTCGCGCTGGTATCCCACCCTTACCTTCACGGCTCAAAATTTCCCCGCTTATACAGGTGGCGAAGCTTTGGCCGCCAGCCCTTCTACTCCGTCCTTTGGTCAAGCAATCCCTCCTTTGAGGCGCACCAGCCTCATGCAAATGGATACCCAGCTGAGGCTGAGCTGGGCGCTCATTGATCCCTCTCGCACGCCAGCGATCGCCGTCGCTCGTGATCGCTATGAAAAAGCGAAGAATGAATATCTCATCGGCCTGCGCGAGCTGCGGCTGCAAGTTGCTGAGGCCTATTTCAACTTGCAGAGAGCCGATGAGCAGGTGCGGATCGGCCAGGAATCGGTGCGGGCTTCTCTCGTGAGCCTTCGGGACGCCAAAGCCCGGTTCCAGGCGGGGGTCGCCACCAAGCTGGAAGTGCTGGAAGCCGAAACCCAGCTGGCCCGCGATCAGCAATTGCTCACCAACGCCCTGCTGGGAACCAGCGCCACCGGCACGGGCCAGGCCGTGGCCCGCCGCAACCTCGCGGCTCTGCTCGATCTCCCCCAGGACGTGACCCCCACCGCCAAGGATCCATCCCGGCCGGTGGGGGTCTGGCTGCCTTCGTTGCAGGAAAGCATCGTTGCTGCCTACGCCTTCCGCGAGGAGCTGGATCAGCTCCTGCTCGACATCTCCATCGCCAACAGTGAGGCCAATCGGTCGCTTGCCCAGGTGCAGCCGCTCCTCTCAATTTTCAACAGCTTTTCAGGAGGACGCTCCTACGGATATAGCTCGCTCTCTCCAACTCAAACCTCAGAAAACTTTACCGGCTGGAGTGTGGATAACTCCGTAGGTCTCACCTTCGACTGGACCCTCTTCGACGGCGGTAGAGCCCGCGCTGAGTACCGCGCTGGCAAGCAGAGAGCCCAGGAGAATCGCTTCAATTTCGCCCAACAGCGCGATCAGATCCGCCGGGAGGTGGAGGCTAACTGGTACACCTTGGAGCAGAACAACCGCAATATCACCACCACCTCCCGCGAAGTGCTCTCCGCCCGCGAATCGCTGCGGCTGGCGCGGCTCCGCTTTCAGGCCGGCGTCACCACCCAGCGGGAGGTGGTGGACACCCAGCGCGACCTGACCCAAGCGGAAGTGCGCTGGTCGTCGGCGATCGCGGATTACAACGTCAGCCTCGCCCGGCTGCGGCGCTTCACAGGTTTGGATCAGATTGCCCTCTGTCCGCGGCCCAACCTTCCTGCCGCTCGGCCGTCAACCGAAGCCTCCAGTCAGGTTCCGGTGGAGCCCGCGCCGCTGCTGCCGGCCTGCGGTGCTGAAAACACCCCCACCAAGCCGACCCCCTGACGCCCTTGATTCTCGCGCCTGCCCCCGGCCTCTCCCTGCCCACGACACTGCGGTTGGGGCTGTTCCAGGGCTGCCTCGGCGCTCTGGCGGTCGTCTTTGCCGGCATGTTCAACGGCATCATGATCAGCGAATTGGCTTTCCCGGGGCTGCTTGTGGGCGGGGCCCTCGCCTTCGAGCAGTTCGTCTCCCCTTCCCGGGTGCTTTTCGGCCAGCTCTCCGACAGCCATCCCTTCGCCGGGCGCCGACGTGTTCCCTATGTGTGGGCTGGCACAGCCCTGTTCTGCGCCCTGGCGGTGCTCTCGGTGCCGCTGATCTTCCATGTGGGGCGGCTGCTGGAGGCGGGCAGCCAGCCCCAACTGGCCTTCGCCATCGCGGCCCTCTGCGGCCTCTTCGCTCTCTACGGCCTGGCCATCTCCCTGGCCTCCACCCCCTATCTGGCCCTGGTCATCGACCGCACCACCGAGGCGGAGCGGCCGCGAGCCGTCGGCATCCTCTGGTGCATGCTCACCGTTGGCATCGTCGTCGGCGCGATCGCCATCAGCCTCAGCCTGCGCCGGCTCGATGGCGTTGCAGATCCGGCGCTGCTCGAGCCGGTGCTGCTGCGCTTCATGACCACCGTTGCGCTGATCGTCCTGGGGTTGTCGGTGTTTGCCACCTGGGGAATCGAGCCCCGCGCCAGCCTGCCGACCCCGCTCCCTGCCTCCGATCCTCACCCCCCCCGCGAGGACTCGGTGACCTTGCGCCAGGCCTGGCAGCTGATCACCTCCAGCCGCCAGGTGCTCGTTTTCTTTTCCTTTCTCCTCCTGTTCACCCTCGGCCTGTTCCTGCAGGATCCGATCCTCGAGAGCTACGGAGCTCAGGTCTTCGGCCTTTCGATCGCGGCTCGCACCCAGTTGAATGCCTTCTGGGGGTTGGGCACACTCTTGGGTCTGCTGATGGCGGGGGTGTGGATTGTGCCGCGGCTCGGCAAACTCCCCACGGCCCGCCTGGGCTGCCAGCTGATCATCACCACCCTGGTGCTGCTGCTGTTGTGCGGTCTTACCGGCAGTCCGCCGCTGTTGCGCACGGTCATGCTCCTCTTTGGTCTGGCCGCGGGCATCGGCACCAACAGCGCCCTCTGCTTGATGCTTGATCTCACCCTCCCCCAGGTGGCCGGCACCTTTGTCGGGGTCTGGGGTCTCGCCCAGGCGATGTCCCGCGCCCTGGGCAAGTTGCTCGGCGGGGGGCTGCTCGATCTGGGCCGTCGCCTGCCCTTTGGCGATGGGCCCTACCCGGCCTACGCCTTGGTGCTCGGCGTGGAAGTCGCGGTGGCGGTTCTGGCTCTGCTTCTTCTGGAGCGGGTCAACGTGCGCCAGTTCCGCCAGGACACGCAGCGCTCCCTCGAACAGCTGCTCTCGGTGGAGGTGGGGGTATGACGGTCCTGCCGGAGCCCGGTGTCCCTCCCAGCCTTCATGCCCTGGTCGATCGGGTGGCTGAGCGTCAGCGGGCTGATTTCGGGCACATGGTCACCGATCTCAAGGCCGACGGCAGCCTGATCACCGCCTGTGACCGCTGGAGCGATGCCACCTTGGTGAGCGGGCTGAAGGATCTCTTCCCCCAAGACGGCGTTCTCAGTGAGGAGGGCGACCAGCGGGTGCCGGCCAGTGAGGCCTACTGGGTGGTCGATCCCCTCGATGGCACCACAAATTTCGCCGCTGGCATCCCCTACTGGGCCATCTCCATGGCTCGCTTCCAGGGTGGCGTGCCGGTGCTGGCGGTGCTCGACGTCCCCCCCCTGCGCCAGCGGATCGTGGCGATTCGGGGTCGAGGAGCCTGGCGCAACGGGAGGGTGCTGTCGCCTCCCTCGCTGCAGCCCCATCCCGCCGGTTGCGCTTCCCTCTGCAGCCGTTCGATCGGGGTGCTCCAGAAGCTTCCCCACCAGCGCTTCCCTGGCAAAATCCGCATGCTCGGGGTGGCGAGCCTGAATCTGGCGAGCGTGGCCATGGGCCAGACCGTTGCGGCGCTGGAGGCCACCCCCAAGATCTGGGATCTGGCAGCTGCCTGGCTGGTGCTCGACGAACTGGAGTGCCCCCTGCGCTGGTTGGTGCGCGATCCCCGTGGCATCCCGGCGGGCACCGACCTCTCCCAGACCAACTTTCCTGTGCTGGCCGCCGATCGCGCCGAGACCTTTGCCCGCTTCGTCCCCTGGGCGGACGCTCTGGCGGCTTCCGAGGCTTAATCCTGGCGCCATAGGTGCTACCATCTTGAACTGCGCGGCCGAGAGGCAGCGCCCCCCGAGCCCCCCGAGGCCACCCCGTCCAGAAGAGGAAAGGGGAGGAGCGAGGGGAGGGTAAAGGGGTGAACCGATCGACCTGCTAGGTTGATTGGGTCTGCGACTGAAGCCCGAAGGGCTTGAGAAGCGGATGCCTGCGAACCGAGAAGACCCTGGGTCTGACGGTGTTGTAGGTTTCAGAGGTC
>JBIPMZ010000150.1:0-5917 GCA_044376165.1 Cyanobium sp. | reverse complement strand
ACCCGCTGCGTGCGCATCTCGGGCACCTCTGGCATGGTGACGATCGGCGCCAAAAAAAATGATCAGAAAAAATGCACTGATGCCAGCTTCCGCAACCCGTTCTAGGGAACCCGACAGCCGCCCATGAAAGACCCTCCTCGCCTCTCTGCCCCCCTTCGCTCTGCCCCCGGGATTTTCCTTCGGGGTGTAGCGAAGCCTGGGGGTTTTACTCTGCTGGAGCTGGTCTTCTACGCCGCCACGAGTGGTCTGGTCTTGACGGCGGCAACGATAGCCATCCTCGTCAGTATGCGCAGCAATGCATTATTTGAACTGCATCAGCGGGAGGAAGCACGCCTGAGCCGGATCAGCTCCCTCATCCAGTCGGAGACCACCGAGGCGAAAACGGTAGAACTTAATTCCCCATCCCCTGCCCCTGCCCAGTGCGAAGATCTGAACGGGTCAAGCTCTAGGTTTACTCTAATAATACCAAACCCCAACTCCGCTCCGAATGCCGTCAACGTGCCTGTGCATTACTATCAACGTGGGAGCGGCGTTTCCGCTGAGCTTCTGCGTTGCGGCCCCCCATACAAAGACGATGGAAGTCTTGACTTTGACGCCCTCTCGTCCACCGCAATTGTTGCCTTGAGCACCGAGCTGGCAGTCAACGCTGCCAACAGCGGTTCGGAGCAAATTAGTTATACGTTAACCTTCTGGAGGCCAAGCAGCCTTGTCGACAGCGGCGACACCAGCCAGGAATCGAAAACCTCCCCCGTTATCACTGCCTCCGTTGGAGTAAAGTAAAAGTCGTGAACTTAAATAACTCCACTACCGGCAATACCTCCCCCGCCGCAGGCCCCTAGGCTGCTCGCATCCGTCCAAGCACCGTGCTCGACCAGCGCCTGCTGCGCGAAGATCCCGAGAAGATTCGCCTTCCGTTGGCCCGCCGCGGCCTCACCCCCAACCTGGCGGAGCTCCAGCAGCTCGCCTTGCAGCAGCGGGATCTGGCGAGCCGGCGGAGCGAACGGCAGGCGGAGGGCAACCGCATCGGCCGGGAGGTGGGCCAGAGCCTGCGCGGCGGCACCGATCCCGCCGATCCCCGGCTCCAGGAGCTCCGCGACCAGGGCAACCGCCTCAAGCAGGAGGTGGCGGAGCTGGAGCAGGAGGAGAAGGCCATCGAAACCCGGCTGCGGGAAGCGCTGCTCAGCCTGCCCAACCTGCCCTCCCCCCACACCCCCGAGGGCCGCAGCGAGGCCGACAACGTGGAGGTGAAGCGCTGGGGCAACCCCCGGCCCGCGGGGCCCGAGCTCCAGGAGCACTGGCAGATCGCCGAACGGCTGGGCCTGCTGGAGAGCGAGCGCTCCGTGCGCATCGCCCAGAGCCGCTTCGTCACCCTGATCGGCGCCGGTGCCCGCCTGGAGCGCGCCCTGATCGCCTTCATGCTCGACCTGCACGGCAGCCGCGGCTACACCGAGCTGCAACCGCCGATCCTGGTGAACAGCGCCAGCCTCACCGGCTCCGGCCAGCTGCCGAAATTCGCGGAGGAGAGCTTCCGCTGCGCCGACGACGACCTCTGGCTCACCCCCACCGCCGAGGTGCCCCTCACCTCCTTCCACCGCGAGGAGGTGATCCCCGCCGAGCAGCTCCCGCTGCGTTACGTCGCCCACACCCCCTGCTTCCGCCGCGAAGCGGGCTCCTACGGGCGCGACACCCGCGGCCTGATCCGCCTCCACCAATTCAACAAAGTGGAGCTCTACTGGTTTTGCCGCCCCGAAGACTCCGACGTCGCCCACGAGCTGCTCACCCGCGATGCGGAAGCGGTGCTCGAAGCCCTGGAGCTTCCCTACCGCCGCATCGAACTCTGCGGCGGCGATCTGGGCTTCTCCGCTGCCCGCACCTTCGATCTGGAGGTGTGGTTGCCGGGGGCCGGCGGCTACCGCGAAATCTCTAGCTGCAGCACCTGCGGCGACTTTCAGGCTCGTCGGGCCAACATCCGCTTCCGCCAGGAAAAGGGCACCGCCCTGGTGCACACCCTCAACGGCAGCGGCCTGGCGATCGGGCGCACAATGGCAGCCCTGCTCGAAAACGGCCAGCGCGGCGACGGCAGCGTGCGCCTGCCCCCCGCCCTGACGCCCTACTTCGGGGCGGAGGAGCTGCCCCCCCGCCGCGTGGGCCCGGGGTCTCTGCCGCCAGAATGAGAACCCTGTGAACGATGACCCGCATGGGGGTGCTCACCGCCCTGGGAATTTTGGCCCTTTTGATCGTGGTTCATGAGGCCGGACATTTTCTGGCCGCCACCGGGCAGGGGATCCGCGTCAGCGGCTTCTCGATCGGCTTCGGGCCCGCAATCCTGCAACGGCGCCTGCGGGGCGTCACCTACGCCTTGCGGGCCATCCCCCTCGGCGGCTACGTCGCCTTCCCGGACGACGAAGAGGAGAGCGGTGTGGCCCCTGATGATCCCGATCTGCTGCGCAACCGGCCGCTGCCCCAAAGGGCCCTGGTGATCGCCGCCGGGGTGCTCGCCAACCTGCTGCTCGCCTACCTGGTGCTGCTCGGCCAGAGCGCCGTGCTGGGCATTCCCGATGGCTTCTCGGCCCGCACCGGCGTGCTGGTGAGCGGCATCCAGCCAGGCCAGGCCGCCGCCGCCGCCGGTCTGCAACCGGGCGATCGCCTCCTCGCCATCGACGGACAGCCGGTGGGCGGTGGCCAGGGGGCCTTGGCGGGGCTGGTGGAGCGCATCCGCAACGCCCCGGGTCAGCGCCTCTCACTGGAGGCGGAGCGCGGCGGGCGGTCGCTGCAGCTCGTGCTCTCCCCGGCCAACGTCGGTGGTTACGGCCGCATCGGCGCCCAGCTTCAACCCGACGGGGTGGAGACCTTCCGCGCCCCCCGCGGCCCCCTGGAGCCCTTCCGGCAGGCCAACCACGACTTCTCCGCCCTGCTGCGCCGCACCATCGCCGGGTTCGGCGCCCTGCTCACCCACTTCGAGCAGACCGCCTCCCAGGTTTCCGGCCCCGTCAAGATCGTCGAGATGGGTGCCTCCCTCGCCCAGCAGGGCGGCAGCGGCCTGTTTCTCTTCACCGCCCTGATCTCGATCAACCTGGCCGTGCTCAACGCCCTGCCGCTGCCGATGCTCGACGGCGGCCAGTTCTGCCTGCTGCTGCTGGAGGGCCTGCGGGGCCGGCCTCTGCCCGAGCGGTTCCAGGCGGCGTTTCTGCAATCCGGTTTTGTGTTCCTGGTGGGCCTCAGCCTGGTGTTGATCGTCAAGGACACGAGCCAGCTGCAGGCGGTGCAGCAGTGGCTGGGTCGCTGAGGGGGGTCAACCCGCCCGCCAGGTACAGTGTGGGTCTGAACCTCTTGCAGCAGCAGCGGCCGCATGGCGAAAAAGTCGATGATTGCCCGGGATCTGAAGCGCCGGAAAACTGTCGAGCGCTTCGCCGCCCGACGCAGCGCCCTGCAGGCCTCCTTCGAGGCCGCTGCCGATCCGATGGAGAGGCTGGAGATCCACCGCAAGATCCAGGGCCTGCCCCGCGACAGCACCCGGGTGCGCCTTCGCAACCGCTGCTGGGCCACCGGCAAACCCCGCGGCGTGTATCGCGATTTCGGCCTCTGCCGCAACCAACTGCGCGAACGGGGCCACAAGGGCGAACTGCCCGGTCTGGTCAAGTCGAGCTGGTGACCCGGCGGGGGAGGGTGGATGCCTCCCACAGACCCCAAGCCTGATCCCTTCCACCCCTCCGCGCTCTGGCCCACCCCCTGGTGGCAGGCGGCCTACGCCCAGGGGTGGTTTCCCATGGCCGATCCCGACAGCGGTCGCCTGGCCCTGCACCGCAGCCGGCGCCGCGCTCTCCTCCCCCTCGACCATCGCTTCCACGCGCCCCGCTCCCTGCGGCGCCACTGGCGGGCCGGGGGGGGATGTTTGCGGCTCAACCGGGAGTTTGAGGCGGTGCTCGCCGACTGCGCCGACCGCCCCAGCACCTGGATCAGCCCGGAGCTGCAAGACATTTACCGCCAGCTGCGGCGCGATGGCCTCGCCCACAGCGTTGAGCTCCACGACGAGGGGGGCTTGGCGGCCGGCATGCTCTGCCTGGGCATCGGCGCCTGCTGGATCGGCGAATCGATGGCGCACCGGCGCTCCGGGGCGGGCAATCTGCTGCTGATGGGGCTGGTGGCCGCCCTGCGCGCCGGGGGCTTCCTTCTGTTCGACGTGCAGCTCCGCAATCCCCACCTGGATCGCTTCGGCTGCCTGGAGATGGAGGACGCCCCCTACCGACGCCGGCTGGCGGAGGCGGTGCGCCTGCCGGCCACCCTGCAGCTGGGGGGGGACACCCTCCTCAGTCAAGCCTGGATGCCACAATGACCTCGAACAGAGCGGACATAACTGCCAGTGCAGGAAAAAGCGCAAGGGAAAACGCAAGCGATCTCCTTCGATGGTCGGGAGATCCGATTCACAAGCGGGCTCTACGCCCCCCAGGCCGGAGGCTCGGTCCTGGTGGAGTGCGGCGACACCGCGATCCTCGTGACCGCCACCCGGTCCAACCCGCGGGAGGGCATCGACTTCCTCCCCCTGATCTGCGACTACGAGGAGCGCCTCTACGCCGCCGGGCGCATCCCCGGCAGCTTCCAGCGGCGCGAGTCCCGCCCCCCCGAGCGGGCCACGTTGATCGCCCGGCTGATCGATCGTCCGATGCGACCCCTCTTCCCGCTCTGGCTGCGGGATGACCTCCAGATCGTCGCCACCTGCCTCTCCCTCGACGAGCGCGTCCCCCCCGATGTTTTGGCGGTGACCGGCGCCTCGATGGCCACCCTGCTCGCCAAGCTGCCCTTCTACGGCCCGATGGCGGCGGTGCGGGTGGGTCTGCTGGGCGATGACTTCGTCCTCAACCCCAGCTACCGGGAGATCGACCGCAGCGACCTCGACCTGGTGGTGGCCGGCACCCCGGCGGGCGTGGTGATGGTGGAAGCCGGAGCCAACCAGCTGCCCGAGCAAGACGTGATCGAGGCGATCGACTTCGGCTACGAGGCGGTGAGCGAGCTGATCAAGGCCCAGCTGGCGCTGATCGCCGAACTGGGAATCGAGCCGGTGGTGCCCCAGCCCACCCCCGTAGACCCCACCCTGCCCGAGTGGCTGGAGAAGGAGGGAGCCAGCCCGATCGGGGAGGTGCTGAGCCAGTTCAGCCAGACCAAACCCGAACGCGACGCGCGCCTCGACACCATCAAGGCCGAGCTGGCGGAGAAGATCACCGCCCTCCCGGACGGCGATCCGGTGAAGGTGGCGGCCACCTCCCATGGCAAGGCCCTGGGCAATGCCTACAAAAGCCTCACCAAGAAGCTGATGCGCGCCCAGATCCTGCGGGATGGCAAGCGGGTCGATGGCCGCGCCCTCCACGAGGTGCGTCCGATCAGCGCCGCCGCCAGCGTGCTGCCCAAGCGCGTGCATGGCTCGGCCCTGTTCCAGCGCGGCCTCACCCAGGTGCTCTCCACCGCCACCCTCGGCACGCCGAGCGATGCCCAGGAGATGGACGACCTCAACCCGGCCAACGAGAAAACCTACCTGCACCACTACAACTTCCCGCCCTACTCCGTGGGCGAGACCCGGCCGATGCGCTCCCCCGGCCGGCGGGAGATCGGCCATGGCCTGCTGGCGGAGCGGGCGATCCTGCCCGTTCTGCCCAGCAAGGACTCCTTCCCCTACGTGCTGCGGGTGGTGAGCGAGGTGCTCAGCTCCAATGGCTCCACCTCGATGGGGTCGGTGTGCGGCAGCACCCTGGCGTTGATGGATGCCGGCGTGCCGATCAAGGCGCCGGTGAGCGGCGCCGCCATGGGCCTGATCAAGGAGGGCGAGGAGGTGCGCATCCTCACCGACATCCAGGGCATCGAAGATTTCCTCGGTGACATGGACTTCAAGGTGGCCGGCACCGAGAAGGGCATCACCGCCCTGCAG
>JBIPMZ010000010.1:0-19921 GCA_044376165.1 Cyanobium sp. | reverse complement strand
TGTTCGTGCGCGGGGCCCCCGCCCCCCGGGGGCCGCTGGCCAGCCGGCGCACAAGCGGCGCCACGGCGGCCGCGGCGCGCAGCTCCCCCAGCGCCCGCGCCGCCGCCTCCCGCAGCCCATCGTCGTCGTCCTCCAGCGTGGCCAGCAGATCGTCGATGGCGGCAGGATCGCCCAGCTTGCCCAGCGCCCGGGCGGCATTGCGGGCTACCGCGTTCTCCTCCACCCCGGCCCCCGGATCCCGCGGCCGGCGTTGGCGAAGCGCCGCCAGCAGCAAGGGCACCGCCTCGGGATGGCGACTGCGGTTCCGCCCCAGCCACCAAGCGGCGTAGTACTGAAGGGAGGGGTCCTCGCTCTGCCGCAGGCGAGCGAGGGCCTCCGTCTCGTCGATCGGGGCTCCGGCGGCGGGTCCGCCGGGTTCCGGGCCGCCGTGGGCAGAGGGGGCCTGCATGGGGGCGTGGCTCACTGGATCGATGCTGTCATTTCCCGGTCAGGGGGACGCCGGGTGCAGGGCGCCGGATGGGCACCTGTTGCACGGGGGGAAACCAACACCAAGAAGCTACACAAAAAAGGGACTCCTTTCGGAGCCCCTGCGAGGGTTGGGTTGGACCGGGCGGTCGCGGCTCAAACGAGGGCGTTGATGGCGTAGTCGATGTAGTTGTTGGCGATGACGCCGGGGTCGCCAGCGATGCCGTGGTTGGCCTTGATGTGCTTGAGGGCTTCGACGTACCAGGAGGGGGAGAGTTCGAAGGCGCGGTTGATCTCGTCGAGACCGGCGATCAGGTACTCATCCATGGGGCCGGTGCCACCCGCCACGAGGCAGTAGGTGACCATGCGGAGGTAGTAGCCGATGTCGCGAGCGCACTTGTCTTTGCCGCGCTGGTCGGCGGCGTAGTTGTTCCCACTCATCTGGGTGGTGTAGGGGAACTTGTTGTAGACAGCCTGGGCGGCGCCGTTGACGAGGGAGTCGGCGTTGGCGGTGAGGGCCTTAGCGGCTTCGAGGGCATTTTTGGCGCGCTCGAAGCGACCGAAAGCGGCGTTGATTTCGGTGTTGCTGAGGAAACGACCCTGGGAGTCGGCAGCGGCGACGGCCTCGGTGAGGGGGGTTTTCATCGGAGAAGGGAAGGGATGAAGGGGAACCGTTGGAAAGGCAGGGGAGGCCTGAGGGTCAGGCCACCGCAGCGGCGGCGCGATCGAAGTAGGTGCCGATTTCGGACATCAGGGCGGAGCAGTCGCCGGGGGTGATGCCGTTGCGATCGTTAGCGATGGCGATGGCGGCGTCCTTCATCTTGCGGATGCCTTCGGCGACGGAAGCGCCGGGAACGCCGAGGGCGAGATAGGTTTCGCGGAGGCCGTTGAGGCAGCGATCCTCCAGGACGGAGGCGTCACCGGTGAAGGCGGCGTAGGTGATGTAGCGGAGAACGATCTCCATATCGCGCAGGCAGGCGGCCATGCGACGGTGGGTGTAGGCGTTGCCACCGGGGGCGATCAGAGCGGGCTGCTGAGCGAAGAGATCGCGAGCCGCGTTGGTGACGATGGTGGAAGCGTTGGAGGTGATGCGGTTGACCGCGTCCATGCGCTTGTTGCTGTCGGCGACCATCGCCGCGAGGGCGTCGATCTGACCGGCGTTGATGAATTCGCCGCGGGCGTCAGCCTGGGCAACAACCTTGGTGAAGGCGTCGAACATTGAGGATCTCCTAGTCTCGACGAGGGGGGAGTCGGGAAGGTGGGGGTGGTGAGCCCGCTGCAGGAAGCCCAGGGGATGCCGGGGGATGCCGAGCGTTCTCCGGTCAGTCGCCCTTGATTTGGAGCCAGATCCCCGACGCCGCCCAAACGTGGGCAGGACTGGGGTGAACTCCTCAGTGCGCGAATGACCTTGTCATTGTGCTCGGAGGCACAGGCCCACCGCGACCGCACGTAACAAACGGTCATCGCCCCGTTCCCCGTTCTGGGGCGGCCATGAAAAAGGGGCCCGGAGGGGCCCCTTGACAGGGTGGGTGCGCCCCCGGGGGGCGGGGGGGATTCGCCTAGAGGCTATTGCCGCCACCGCTCACTGCGACGTCGGTGATTTTGCCGCCAAGTCGATGCACCAGCCGCATCGTTTCGTTCATGCGCGTATAAGGAACCTGCATCACGCAATCGGAGCTGCGGATGAAGTCGTTGCGAGCCAGCCCGGTCACCGTGATCGTCACTTGCCGACCACTGACGGAACTGGTGCCTCGGGTACCTGCGGAAACCTTCATGGATCTGGCCTGGATGGGGGTGTGGGGAGTGCGTCAGTTGACGGGGGTCAGGCTGGCGATGCGACCGCCTTGGCGCTGCACCTGCTGCTGGACCTTGAGTAGTTGATCGAAGGGCACGAACAACACCCGGTTGCTGCGCTTGTGGAGGCGATAGTTGTTGAAACCGCTCACCTCTACGCGGAAGGTGCGGCCCTCCTCTCCGGCCCCTACCCCCTGGCGGGTGACCCCATCGGTGGTAACGGAGCGGAAGGTGCTCCCCTTGGCGTTGGGGCTGACCACCGGCAGGGGCTGTTCGGCATGGATGGCGGGGTTGAGACGCGACTGACTGCGCAGGGCATCACCCCGGACGGAGGCGCCGACACCGCGGGCCAGCTGCATCACGTAGGAGAATTGGAGCCCTTGCTGCCCGACGGAGTATCCAAAACTATGAATATAGGGAACTACCTCCTCCCCAAATCGCTCTTGGTATTCGGCGCTATCGATATAGGAATCGATCTCGGCGTCGTACCCCTGCTCCTGCAGTATGGTGAAATGATGGAGCATTTCAGCCTTGTTTTGGGGAGCGCGGCCGAGCAGGTGCTTGAAGTTCAGCTCGATGAAGCGGTAGGCGTTGCAGTTCTCGAAGAACTTGGCCTTGTACAGGCCGCTCTTGGCCACCTGGCGCACAAATTCGCGCACGCTCAAATAGCCACGCTTGAATAGGGATTCGGGACCTTCGAGCCGTTCGCTGGCCATGACATACTGATTGCCAAGTACCTGGCGGTACACGGCACGAATCAAGACCTGCTTGTCATTTTCGGTGGCGTTCGCCCAGTTTTCCTTGTTGCGGGCGCTGGCGAATCGCTCGATGCCCAAATAGGCGGCGTTGGCGAGAGTCATGGGCGAGGGAAGGAAGGGGCGCAGAGTGGAGAAAGGGCGTACGCGAGGGCGCCGCGACAGCGGCGCACCGACAACACACGGAGCTGCATGGCGGATTGTATGGGCATCCCCTGACCGCGGCGTCAGCCCTTCACAATCGTTACCACAGGGTGGGGCGGGCTGGCCTGCCGTGCGGGGGGCTCCCGGAGAACCCCCCTGGCAGCTTGGCCCTGCCTGGGTACCATCCGACCATTTCCCCCTCCCCACCATGGCCGCCGACCCGCCGACCCCGGCCCTCCACCGGCTCCATGGGGACGGGGCCAGCGAGGCGGTCAGCCGACTGGCGGATCAACTCCACGCCCTTTCCCGGCTGGCGGAGACCCTTACCATCCGCCTGCTCGAACTCGAAGAGCGGCTCGCCGCCCAGGAGGGGCTGCTCCTGCCCCACCGCCTGGCGGCGGCACCGCCCGATCCCGGAGCGATGGCCGCGCTGGATCGGCGCCTGGGCGATACGCAGGAGCGACTGGCCCGTCTGGAGGCTGTGCTGCGCGCTGCCGAACCGCCCCAGGCCGGTCGTTCGGCCAACCTCGGCTCCCGTCGCTCCCTGCACCCGGTTCCGGAAGCTCCAACGGCAGAGGGGCGGGAGCCGGGCCGTGGCCCGCAACCTCCGCGACCCCTGCCGGCGGAAGGGGAGCCCCCCTTCCGCGACGAACGACTCGCGTGATCGCGCGCAGGCGCCTCCGGGCGTTCGCCCTCAGCCGCAGGGCAGATCAGCCGAGGTTGGCCAGCCAGGCGGCCGGAATCTCGTCGCGGAAGTCGTCGACGCGGGCAAACTCGAACGGACCCGCCAGGCATCCCCAGAGGTGTTCGTGGGTGACGGGATCGTGACCCCGATCGATCGTGCGCATGTGATCGGGAAAGAGTTCCAGCCGGCTCACCAGGTAGGCGGTTCGGCCCTTGCGTTCCACCAGGCAGCGGCAACCGGGTTCCACCTCCCCCACGAATCCTTCCCCCTCCTCACGGACCCAATAGGTGCAACCCTCGAGCGGACGCAGGTCGGCGGGCTCGATGCGCGTGCGGAGGTCGGGGTTGTCCACCGCCCCCCAGAAGCGTTGATCGTCCGCGAGGGCCTGATTGTGGATGATCAGCCCGTCGTCTTGGCGCTCGACGCGCAGGACGCGGATCCGGTAGGGGGCTGCCGGGTTGATCGCGTAGGACTGCTCCAGCAGCAGCGAGCCGGGTGCCAGCTGGGGCAGGGGACGGAGCCGGACGAGAATGTGGGCGTAGAGGGGGGGGTTGTCGAACGCTTGCTCCTGATTGCTGAAGCCGCCGCTCAGCATCTGCAGCAGACGGGGAAGGGAACCGCTCATCCCCCCAATTTAGAGACCCAGCAGTCGGATCCGAAACTCAGCCACCTGGCGGGCCAGGGCTGGATCGGTGAGGGCAAAGGGGTGGTTGGCAACCCGGGCGAGGGTCAGCGCCAGCTTCTCCTCCTTGGCCAGACCCCCCCCCTCCGCGGGGTCGCCTTGGGAGGTCCAGGCCAGGTCGAAGGCATGGGCGAAGCTGTCGGCGTTGTTGAACTGCCGCTCGGAAACCGGCTGGGGATCAGGCATGGCCACAAGCAAGCCCTGCCGGAGCTGCCGGCCGGGGTGGGGTGGAGGGGAGGATGCCAGGACCCAGATTTGAACTGGGGACACGGCGATTTTCAGTCGCCTGCTCTACCAACTGAGCTATCCCGGCCTGCCGCCGCGGCGACTTGCAAAGTTTAGATCACGGCCTTCCCGCCGCTCTGGCGTCCGCGCCAGGCAAAGCAGCCCTTGCACCTGCCAACCTCCCTGCCGCAGGGCCTCAGCGGCGGCCAGCGCCGTGGCGCCGCTGGTGAGGATGTCATCCACCAGCAGAATCGGCCGACGGCGCGCCTCCCCCGCCTCGGGCTGGCGCAGGCAGGCGAAGGATCCCCGCTGATTGGCGAACCGCAGCGCCCGGCCGAGATGGTGTTGGCCAAGCACGGGGTGGGTGCGCGTTAGCAACTCGGCCCGCTGCAGGCCCAGCTGCTGGGCCAGGCACTGGGCGAGTCGCGGCGGCAGGGGGTTGGCCTGGCGCTTCCAGCTGGGCACCGCCACCAGCAGGGGCCGCTGGGGCGGGCCCGGCAGGGGCGGCCGGATCGTCCCGGCCAGCGCTTGCAGCGCCGCGGGGCGTGGGCGCCGCCGCAGACCGAGCAACTCGCGCCGCAGGGCTCCGTCGTAAGCGCCGGCCGCCCACCAGGGCAGGGGGGCAGCGCCTGCGAGCCCCTCGCTCGGGAGCTGCAGTCGATTCCGGCAGGCGTCGCACGGGGCCTGGGTACGGCGGGCGGGGCGGCCGCAGAGCGGACAGGCGGCGGGCAGCAGCCAGTCGAGGGAAGCGTGGAGGAGGGCGGAGCCGGCGGTTCGCCAAGCCGGCACGCCCGCCATCGGGGGGAAGGACACGGCAGGGGCCGCCAGGCGGCCAGAAGGATCTGCCTAAGGGTTCCCCGGCAGCGACCGCAGCATCGCCACAAGGGTGCGATGGGCGTCCTCGCTGTCGCGGAGGGTGTGATCAAAGGGTACCTCCAGCACGGATCCGTCCACCTCCAGGCGCATGGCGTCAGGCACCACGGCCAGCAGGCGGGCGTTGCGTGCCGTGACCGCTCCCCCGTAGTGGCGGGCGTACGCGAGCACCGCCTCGGCGTGGTCGTCGTTCATGTGCTTGCAGATCCGGTCGCTCACCGCGGGGGTGAGGGGGTCGGCGGCCATCGGGGGGCACGGGCGGGGTCGGGGGCCATTCTGCGCTGCCCTGCCGCAGCCCCGTCGTTCAGCCGGCGCCGAAGCGCTGCCAGAGAAGCGCCCCGAGCCGAAGGGCGCTGAAGCCCACGTAGCCCGCGAGCACCACGAACAGCAGCATCGAGAGGATCGTGCGCAGGCGTTCGCCCATGGAGTCCCCGTCACGGCGTCGGTGTCTCCCCCATCCTGCCTGCCGTGAGCGCCCGGCCCGCGAGCAGGGCCATGCCTCGGCAGGCCGAAAGATCGGGTCGATGGAGAACGGGCAGGCCTAGAGCCCGTTGGCGCAGCGCCCGCCACTGGGGGTTGCGCGCTCCACCTCCGAGGGTGATCACCCGCCGGATCGCCGGGGCTCCGAACTCCCGCAGGCGCTCCCAGCCCGCCTTCTCCAGGGCCGTGAGGCCCTCCAGCAGGGCTTGCAGGTAGAGGGCATCGCTCACGGGCCGGGGCTCCAGCACCGGCTCCAGCTCGGGGTCATCCCAGGGGAAACGCTCCCCGCGGGCCGGGAGGGGGCGAAGCTGCAGGCCGGTGGGTCGGTCCGGATCGATCTGGCGGCTGAGCTCCTCCAGCGCTTCTTGCGGGAAGAAGCGCAGCAGGATGGCCGCGCCCGCGTTGGAGGCCCCCCCCGCCAGCCAGCGGCCACCCACCCGATGGCAGCTCACACCGGGACCCCCGATCGGCTCCGGCACGAAGCGCTTCAACACCGTCGTGGTGCCCAGCACGGTGATCCCATCGTCCGGCCCGGGATTGGCCGCCAGCACGGCGGCATTGGCATCGGTGCTACCGGCCACGATTTGGCAATCGCCGGGGAGGTCGAGCGCCGAGGCCGCCTCCGATCCCAGCGTGCCGAGGATCTCCCCGCTGCCACGGATCTCCGGCAGGGCCGCGCTCCAGGGTTGCGAGGCGATGCGACCGGACCAGAGGCGCTGCTGCAGATCCCAGCCGAGGCGGAGGTTGTTGCCCTCCTCCCCCCAGCGCCAGTCGCCCAGCAGCCAGCCCATCAGCCAGTCGGCCTGATGGCGGAGGAGCAGGGAGGGGTTGCCTGTTGCCGCCCCGGCCTCCCCCAGCAGGTGCAGCGCCCGGGCCAAGCTGCCGCTCACGCTGAGAGCCGGACCCTCGCAAACGAGCCCGGCGAGCGTCGCGGCCTGCTCAGGACAGGCCCGGGAATAGGGCAGGGCGAGGCCCAGGTTTCCGGGAAGCAGGCTGCCGTCGGGGCGGGAGAGCAACAGCGTGCCGGAGGTGCCATCCACCGCGATCGCCCGAACCTCTCGACGCAGGGACCCGGGGAGTTGGTGCACCAGCCGGATGAGGCCCTGGCGCCAACTCTCAGGGTTTTCGAAAGGACCCGGGTAGGAACTGTGCAGTTCGAGGGCCTCCGGCAACTCTTCCGCCCCGAGAGGGAGAAGGGCGAGCCGCAGACCGCTGCTGCCGAGGTCGATCCCGAGGGTGCGGATCGTGGGGTTCAGGCGGGGCTGCCGGAGGTCACCCGGTGGGCGGTGGCCTGCTTGAGGGTGGAGGCCATGGTGCTCACCTCCTCCCAGGGGAGGTTGAGGTCGTTGCGACCGAAGTGGCCATAGGCCGCTACGTCCTGGTAGAAGCGGCCGCCGCGCTGCTGGGGCAACTGGCGCAGGGCGAAGGTTTCGATGATGGCGCCGGGGCGCAGGTCGAAGTGTTCCTGCACCAGGGCGGTGAGGTCTTCATTGCTGAGGCTGCCGGTGCCGAAGCTTTCCACCAGGATGCTCACGGGGCGGGCCACGCCGATGGCATAGCTGAGCTGCACCTCCGCCTTGCGCGCCAGACCTGCGGCTACCAGCGCTTTGGCCACGTAGCGGGCGGCATAGGCAGCGGAGCGGTCCACCTTGGTGGGATCCTTGCCGGAGAAGGCACCACCCCCGTGGCGGGCGTAGCCCCCGTAGGTGTCGACGATGATTTTGCGGCCCGTCAGGCCGGCGTCGCCCTGGGGACCCCCCACCACAAACTTGCCGGTGGGGTTGACCAGGAAGCGGGTCGTCTCGGCGCTGGGCTTGAGGGCAAGGTCGGCGGTAGCCGGGAGAACCACGTGCGTCCAGAGGTCTGCCTGGATTCGATCTCGGATGGCTTTTTCCTCGCTGATGCCGTCGATCTCGGCGGTGTGCTGGGTGGAGATCAGGATGGTGTCGATGGCCACGGGCTGATCGTTTTCGTAGACCACGCTCACCTGGGTCTTGCCGTCGGGGAGCAGATAGCCGAGGGTGCCTTCATGACGCACCTGCGCCAGGCGGAGTGCCAAACGGTGAGCGAGGCTGATGGGAAGGGGCATCAGCTCGGGCGTTTCGTCGCAGGCATAGCCAAACATGATCCCCTGGTCACCGGCGCCCACCTTGTCGAGGGGATCGCCCTGGTGGTCGTCGGCTTCGTCCACCCCCTGGGCGATGTCTGGGGATTGTTGATCCAGGGCCACAAGCACGGCGCAGCTGTTGGCATCGAAGCCGCCGGCGCGGGCACCGCTGTAGCCGATCTTCTCAATCACCCCCCGAACAAGACTATTGAAATCCACCCGTGCCGTCGTGGTGATCTCGCCGGTGATCAAGCAGAGGCCTGTGTTCACAACGGTTTCGCAGGCCACGCGACTGGTGGGGTCCTGGCTCAGTACCGCGTCAAGGACCGCGTCGCTGACCTGGTCACAGATTTTGTCGGGATGACCCTCCGTAACCGATTCCGAGGTGAAGACGTGACGGCCCATGCCCGAAGGGAAGCTGATTCATGGTGCAGCCTATGGCTTCAGCTCCGGGGGGCCGGGTGGTTGTGGACACCGTCAGCGTTGGGACAGCTCGCACCAGAGGCGGGGGTCGGTCCTTCCCGTACCTGAAGATCGCTCCAATGGTGGATGTGAGGGGTGTCTGCCTCCAGGGGCGGGGGCTTTCTCCACCCCGAGCGATAGCCGAGCACCACAGGCACCTCTGCGGCCCGGGCCATGCGCAGATCGCTGTTGGCGTCGCCCACCAGGGCGCAGCCGCGAGGGGCGACGCCCATGGCGCGGCACAGGGCCAAAACGGCCCCGGGATTCGGTTTCAGCGGGCGATGGTCGGCACTCCACACCCATGGGAGGTGGTCCTGCAGGCCATGGGCCGCCAAAAAGCTGCGGATCCCCGCCTCATCGTCGTTGCTGATCACGGCGCAGGCGATGCCGGCGCGGCGGAGGGAGGCCAAGAGGGTTTCCAGGCCCGGGGTTGGCTGGGGCCGAGCCGCGCTGCCCTGGCCGTGCAGGGTGTCGGTCTGGGCGAATACCTGCTCGCTCAGCGCCAGGGCATCGGGCCAGCCCAGCCCGGCCTGGGCCAGGGCCGTTGCGGTGGCGATCAGGTTGTGCTCTCGGCAGGCCACCGCGGTGGCGCCGGCCGGATCGATGCCTTCCGCCCCCAGGCCGTAGGCCCGCGCCAACAGATCGGGGAGCTCCGCCAGCCGCGGCGGTTGCGTGAGATGCGGGGCGGCCAGGTGCAGGCAATGGCGCAGCCGCTCCGTGGCCAGGATCTGGAGCATCGGCTCGCTGTGGCTGATCGTGCCGTCCTTGTCGAAGAGCATGGCCTCCAGCTCCCATCCCGGGGGCCCCAACGGGACGCCACGCAGTAGGAGGTGGGCCATGGCGGGGGAGGGAGGGGGCTGGAGGAGGGGGGATCAGTCGACGGTGACGCCCATCGGTTCCCCATCTTCCGCCTGCTCCAGCAGCATCTGCTTGTAGCGGGCCGCCATCTCCTCGGCTTTGTCGAAGACCTTCTGCGGATCGGTGAGCATGTCTCCGGGCTCCGGTTCCAATGCCTTGGTGGAGAGGGAGATGCGACCGCGCTCGGCGTCGAGATCGATGATCATCACTTTCATCTGATCGTTGACGTTGAGCACCGTGTGGGGGGTTTCGATGTGCTCGTGGCTAATCTCCGAGATGTGGAGCAGGCCGCTGACCCCGCCAATGTCGATGAAGGCGCCGTAGGGCTTGATCCCGCGCACGGTGCCCAGCACCACCTCGCCCACCTCGAGGCGATTCATCTTGCGCTCCACCAGGGCCCGGCGGTGGCTGAGCACAAGGCGGTTGCGCTCTTCGTCCACCTCCAGGAATTTGAGGGGGAGGAAATCGGCAACGAGCTCCTCCTTGGCTTTGCGGGTGCTGATGTGGCTGCCGGGGATGAAGCCCCGCAGGCCTTCCACCCGCACCAAGGCACCACCGCGGTTGGTGGCGAAGACTTCGCTGTAAATGGTGGCGTCCTCTTTTTGGAGCTGACGAACCCGCTCCCAGGCCCGCTGGTACTCGATGCGGCGGATCGAGAGGGTGAGCTGGCCGTCCTCGTTCTCTTCGCTGAGGATGAAAAACTCGCGCACCTCGCCGGGCTCGAGCACGTCGGAGAGGTGCTCTACCCGGTTGATCGACACCTCCGGCAGGGGCATGAAGGCGGCGGTTTTGGCGCCGATGTCGATCATGGCCCCCTTGGGCTCCAGGGCGAAGACAGTGCCGTTGACGACGTCGCCGGGCTTGAAGTTGTAGTCGTACTTGCTGAGGAGCGAGGCAAACTCATCGAGGGTGAACCCCACCCCCTCACTGTCGCGGCTACCGCTTCCGCGGCTGCTGGATTGATCGGCGCTGGGCACCTCTTCCGGGATGGCCAGGTCGAGTTCCGCGGTGGCCGTCGGGCCTGCCATGGGATCGCTGGGAACCTCGACGGTGCCGAGTTCGGAAGAAGGGGTCAAGGTCATGGAACGGGGGCGGCTGCTGGAAGCAGGACGAAGGTGGGCCCGTGCCTGCCCGCCTGCAGCGCACGTGCAATTGTCGATACTACCAACGAGTGGTCGGGCTCCACCACCCCACGGCGCAGGGGATCGGGCGCCGCAGCGCCGGGATCAGCCGACGATCGCGAGCCGGTCGCTGTTGCGTCCGCCGCCCCGGCCATGGCTGCCCCCCAAACCCTCCAGGGTGGCCACGAAATCACTCACGCTGCGAAACTGGCGGTAAACGGAGGCGAAGCGTACGTAGGCCACCTCGCTCATGCCCCGCAGCCGCTCCAGCACCAACTCGCCAATCTCGTTGCTGGCGACCTCCCGGCTGCTTCGCTGCTGCAGCAACAGCTCGATGTCATCCACCACCGACTCCAGCAGGCTGGGTTCGAGACCCGTTTTCTCGCAGGCCCGCAGCAGCCCGTGCAAGAGCTTGCCTCGGTTGAAGGTCTCCCGGTTACCGCTGCGCTTGATCACCATGATCGGAACGGTCTCCACCCGTTCGTAGGTGGTGAAGCGGAAGTCGCAGTTGAGGCACTCCCGGCGCCGGCGCACGCTTCGTCCGCCATCGGCGGCGCGGGACTCCAGCACCCGACTGTCGGTGTGTTGGCAGGAAGGGCACTGCATGCCCGGCGTCCGCAACGTGTTTCAAAAGTGTAAGCAGCCGGCTCGGCCTTGAGAAGGGCGTCACCGCGATGGGAATGGGGTGTCAAGAAAAAAGCCCCCGCCTGGGGGGGCGGGGGCAGGGTTCGGCGACTCACTTGCCGATCTTCGGAGGGTCGCGGAACGCGATCGCGAAGAAGAGAGTGGAAATGGCCAGGGCCAGAATCAGGATGTAGGCGAAGCTCTCCATGGGGAGTCCTCAGAGGGAAGGGACGGGGGAACGCCCGGCTGTCAGCTGAGCGGGGTGCCGGCCGGGGGCACGAAACCCTCGGGCAGGCGTCGGGTGGAGCGGTCACCCAGTTTCTGGAAGAGACCGAATTCCACCTGCTCGCCCAGATCGGGATCGATGCCCGCGAACACGTCGCGGTAGAGGGTACGGGCTCCGTGCCAGATATGGCCGAAGAAGAAGAGAAGGGCGAAGGTGGCGTGTCCGAAGGTGAACCAGCCGCGGGGGGAGCTGCGGAAGACGCCGTCGGAATGGTAGGTCTCGCGGTCGAATTCGAAGGCTTCACCCAGCTGGGCCTTGCGGGCGAGCCGCTTGACGTCGGCCGGATCGGTATAGATCTTGCCGTTGAGAGCCCCCCCGTAGACCTTGGCCGTCACCCCTTGCTGCTCAAAGGAGTACTTGGCCTCGGCCCGGCGGAAGGGGATGTCGGCGCGCACGACCCCACTCTGGTCTTCGAGAACGACGGGGAAGTTTTCGAAGAAGTTGGGCAGACGACGAACGTTCAACTCGTGGCCTTCCTTGTCGGTGAAGCTGATGTGGCCGAGCCAGCTGGTCGGCAGACCGTCGCCGTTCACCATGGGGCCCACCCGGAAGAGGCCGCCCTTGGCGGGGCTGTTGCCCACGTAGTCGAAGAAGGCGAGCTTCTCAGGGATCTGAGACCAGGCCTGCTCCAGGGAGGAGCCGTTGTCGAGGGCGGTCTGAACGCGGCGATTGATTTCGGTGCGGAAGTATCCCTGATCCCACTGGTAGCGAGTGGGGCCGAACAACTCGACCGGGGTGGCCGCGCAGCCATACCACATGGTGCCCGCCACAATGAAGGCGGCGAAGAAGACGGCGGCGATGGCCGAGGCGAGCACGGTCTCGATGTTGCCCATTCGCAGGGCCTTGTACAGGCGCTCCGGAGGCCGGGTGGTGATGTGGAAGATGCCGGCGATGATCCCGACGATCCCGGCCGCGATGTGGTGGGCAACGATGCCGCCGGGGTTGAAGGGGTTGAAACCCTCAGGCCCCCAGGAGGGCTGCACCTTCTCGATGTGGCCGGTGAGGCCGTAGGGGTCGGTGACCCACATCCCGGGACCGAAGACCCCGGTGAGGTGGAAAGCACCGAAGCCGAAGCAGCCCAGACCCGCGAGCAAAAGGTGGATCCCGAAGATCTTGGGGAGGTCCAGCGCCGGCTCCCCGGTGCGGGGGTCTTGCCAGATCTCCAGATCCCAGTAGGTCCAGTGCCAGATGGCAGCCAGGAAAAGAAGTCCGCTGAAGATGATGTGGGCGGCAGCGACGCCCTCAAAGCTCCAGAAGCCGGGGTCGACGCCCGTTTCCCCGGTGATGCTCCAGCCTCCCCAGCTCCCGGTCACCCCGAGGCGCGCCATGAAGGGCATCACAAACATGCCCTGGCGCCACATGGGGTTGAGCACCGGGTCGGAGGGGTCGAAGATCGCAAGCTCATAGAGGGCCATGGAGCCGGCCCAGCCGGCGACCAAAGCGGTGTGCATGAGGTGCACGGCCAAGAGTCGGCCGGGGTCGTTGATGACGACGGTGTGCACCCGGTACCAGGGCAATCCCATGGGGGTCAGGTCTGGGTTGAGGTGACGATCGGCGCGGCCGATCCGTGCGGCGATGCTAGGGGTACGGATGGCCGCACGGCGCCGCAGGTAACGGACCGCAACCGCCTGTCTCACAATGGCGTTCCCTGCCCGCCCCGGCCATGCCTGTGATTCGCTTCTTGCGCGAAGGCCGCGATGTGGAGTGCTATCCCGGCGAAAATCTGCGGGAGGTTGCCCTGCGTGAGGGCATCGAGCTCTACGGGCTGAAGGGAAAGCTCGGCAACTGCGGTGGCTGTGGCCAATGCATCACCTGCTTCGTCGACGTCGAGGGGGCTGAGCCCAGCGCCCTGAGCGAGCCGACCTCGGTGGAGGAGCAAAAACTGCGTCGTCGACCCCGGAGCTGGCGTTTGGCCTGCCAGAGCCTGGTGTTGCGGTCTTTGGTGGTGCTCACCCGCCCCCAGGTGGGATTGGCGGATCGGGAGGCGGCCCTGGCCCGGGCGCTGCAGGAGCCCCTGCCCGCCGGACCCATCGCCTGGCCCCTGCCCCCCGATGCCGAGGGAGCGGAGGGCCCCTCGGGGGAGGCGGATCCCTCGGAGACCCCCACCGGCCTCCCGTCGCCAACCGCAACGAGCGGTGAAGCGGGTGCCGGGGAGCCCGAGAACGGGTGATACGTTCCCCTCATCCACGCTCCAGCCATGGAAACCAACGATCTCGGCTTCGTTGCCAGCCTCCTGTTCGTGCTGGTACCAGCCGTTTTTCTCATCGTCCTCTACATCCAGACCAGCAGCCGTCAGGGCGGCTGACCCCGGGGTCGGCCTGACGGCTGGTTTTCAGCGTCGTTCCTCCGGCTCCCGCACGAGCAGCACCGGCGCCGGTGCGTGCACGCGGATGTAATCGCTCACCGAGCTGCCCAGGAGCCGATCGAGATCCACGAGGGCCTTGGCCACCAGCGGTCGCCGGTCCTGGGAGGCGATCACCACCAGATCGGCCTTCGTTTCCTCCACTACCTCACAAACGGTGCGGCCGATCTCTCCGGTTCTGTGCAGGGCCTTCATGGCCACCCCGTAGCTGCGCGCCCGCTGGACCGCCTTTTCCAGCACCTCGTCGGCCGGACTGCGGCCGCCGCGGGAGGGGGTGATGTCTTGGCGGGTCACATGCACCCCCGTGAGGGTGCCGCTCGGGATGGCGGCCACCAGCTCGCAGGCCAGGCCCAGGGCGTCGTCGCCGACGCCCGTGCCATCCACCGTCACCAGCACCCGGTTGATCGCCCGCACGTACAGGTCGTCGCGCACGAGCAGCATCGGCCGGGTGGAGAGCTGGAAGACGTACTGGCTGGTGCTGTTGGCCAGGATCGACTGCAGCCGCCCCAAGCCGCGCGACCCCATCACGATCAAATCGGCGTCGATCTCCTCGGCCACCTTCAGCACGGTCTGCTTGGTGTCGCCCTGGCGAATCAGCGCGTTGACGTCGCCGGTGGTCAATCCCATCCTTTGGGTGGCTTCCGCCACCAGGGTTCCGGCCTTCTGGCGGTGCTCCTCCAGATTCGCTCCCCCCTGCTCCGGCATCACATGCAACAGATTCACCCGCGCTGCCCGGCAGGGGGGGATCTCGCGCAGCATGCGAACCATCTCCTCCACATGGCCGGTGCCGGAGTCGGCGATCAATAGGTTTCGAAACACGGGGTTGAACGATGCTCAGGGGTCAGCCTATGGCGATTTCCCCATCTCCCCGAGCCCCCACGTGCCATCCGTGATGCAGCCCCTGACCCCCGATCCCTTGGCCTCTCTTCCCGGCGCTGCCCAGGCCTCTGACCAGGCAGGCAGCGGTGAGCGCCCCGCCTGGTGCCTGGAGCGGCGCGTACTTCCCCAGCACACCGACCATGCCGGTGTGATGTGGCACGGCGCCTATCTGGCCTGGCTGGAGGAGGCCCGCGTGGAGGCGCTTGCGGCTGCTGGGCTGGCCTACAGCGATCTCTCGGCCCGGGGGCTGGAGCTGCCGGTGCTCTCTCTGGCGATCGACTACCGCCAGGCGCTGCTCCACGGGGAGAGGGTGCGGGTCTGGAGCGAGGTGCAGCCCCGGCGCGGGGTGAAGTTGCCCTGGATCAGCCGGTTTGTGCGCACCGATGGGGGGGTGGCCGCCGAGGCCCGCGTGGAACTCGCGTTGGTGGATCTCTCCCGGGGGCCCAACCGGCGCCGGTTGCTGCGGAAGCTCCCCGACGACCTGGAGGGGGCCGTGCAACGCCTGCTTGCGGGCCCGCGGGGCGAAGCCTTGCTATAGTACAAATATATTCAACTGGGAGGGCGCATGGCGGGTCGGGGTATCCGTTCGAGGCGGGGTCGGGCCACGGAGGCCGGAGGAGCTCTCCCCTGGGACCAGCGCCAACGGCTCTGGTGGTTGCTCTGGAGTCTGTGCCCTGGTATCGGGCCGGCCCGTCTCCGCGGCCTGCTGCACCGCTTCGGCTCGGCCGAGGGGGCCTGGGGCGCGCCCGGGGAGGCCTTCGTCTCCCTGCCCGGCTGGTCGGCCCCGCTGGTGGCTGGCCTGGAGGCCTTCCGGGCCGCCTGGGGGGCCGATCCCCTGCCGCGTCTCGCCTCCCGGCACCAGGGGGGGCGGCGGGTGCTGCTGCCGGGGGATGGACGCTGGCCTGCGGGGGTCGCCTCCCTGCCCAGGCCGCCGCTGGCGCTGTGGTGGCGAGGGCGAGGCTCCCTCTGGCCCTGCCTGTCCAAGCGGTGTGGGGTGGCGGTCGTCGGTACCCGCCGGCCCTCTTCCCACGGGCTGGCGATGGCCTACCACCTCGGCGAGGCGCTGGCCGCCGCCGGCTGGCCTGTGGTGAGCGGTCTGGCGGAGGGGATCGATGGCGAAGCTCACCGCGGCTGCCTCGCCGCCGCCGGTGCCCCCGTGGCCGTACTGGGAACCCCCCTGGATCGGGTTTACCCCCGCCACCACGGCAGCCTGCAGGGGCAGGTGGGGCAGAAGGGTCTGCTGATCAGCGAGCAGCCCCCCGGCGCCCCGGTGCTCCGCGGCCATTTCGTCAGCCGCAATCGGCTGCTGGTGGCCCTCGCCCGCGCCGTGGTGGTGGTGGAGTGTCCCCGGGTCAGCGGCGCGTTGCACTCCGCTGAGCTGGCCTGGAATCAGGAGCTGCCCCTCTGGGTCGTGCCCGCGGATGCGGCCCGCCAATCCGCCGCCGGCAGCAATCGCCTGCTGGCTCGCGGTGCCACCCCCCTGCTGGATCCCGTCGATCTGATCGCCCAGCTGGGCCCGGGTCCGCTCGCCTCCCCCGCCGCTCCCGCCGAAAACGGACCCCCCCCCTTTTCCCTGTCGGCCTCGCAAGCGGCCCTGCTGCAGGCCGTGGGGGGCGGCGCCTCTCTCGAGCAGCTCTGCCTGGCCCTGGAGGCTTCCCCCTCCCAGCTCGCGCCTCGGCTGTTGCAGCTGGAGCTGGCGGGTCATCTCCGCGCCGAACCCGGCCTCCACTGGCGCCCCGGCCGAGTGCGGCCTGCATAGGCTCAGGTCATGCTCCCTTCCCCTGCCGGTTCCGCCGCCGCCGCCGCCGAGCCGCAGGCTCCCCCGGGCGAGGGGCTCGCGGGGCACGAGCTGTTGGCCTGGCGGCGCCGGCTCCTGGCTCTGGGGGGTCGATCCGCCGACCTCGACTGGCTGCTCGACCTGGCCGGTGGCCTCGGCTGGAGTGAGCTGCAGAAGCTCTTCCTCACCCCGGAGCGAAGGGTGTGGCTCCCCGCTGGACGCGGGAGGGTGGAGGCCCTCTGGCGCCGCCATCTCCTCCACGGCGAACCGCTCCAATATCTGGTGGGGGTCTGCCCCTGGCGGGACCTGGAGCTGGCTGTGGCCCCCGGGGTTTTGATCCCCCGACAGGAGACCGAATGTCTGGTCGATCTGGCCCAAAGCGAGAGCGGCGGCGGACCGCTCCCCTCCTTGTGGGCCGATCTCGGCACGGGCTCGGGCTGTCTGGCGGTTGCCCTGGCCCGTGCCCTGCCCGCCGCCTCCGGCCTGGCGGTCGACCTCAGCGAAACCGCGCTGGCGATGGCCGCCACCAACCTCGCGGAGCATGGCGTGGAGGGCCGGGTACAGCTTCGTTGCGGCGACTGGTGGCAGGCCCTAGAGCCCTGGTGGGGCCGCCTCGAGCTGGTGGTGGCCAATCCCCCTTACATTCCCAGCGGCCTGCTCGTCACCCTCGACCCCGTGGTGCGGGATCACGAACCCTTTCTTGCCCTCGACGGAGGAGCGGATGGCCTGGCCGCCATCCGTCGCCTTGTGGCCGGGGCCCCCTCGGCCTTGGCCCCCGGCGGGCTGTTGCTGCTCGAACACCATCACGATCAAAGTCCGGCGGTGTTGGCGTTGTTGCGGGAGGCGGGCCTGGAGCGTGTGCGGGCCCATCGCGACTTGGAGGGGGTTCTCCGCTTTGCAGCGGCCCGGCGGCCGGGGGGGCACCCGTGAACCGGCCTGCGGGGCCCTGGGTGCTCGGTCTCGCCGAGCTGGCGGTCCATCTGCGGAGCGGAGGGGCCGCTGTCTTTCCCACCGACACCCTTCCGGCCCTGGCCGCCCGTCCCGAGGCCGCCCATCTCCTGTGGCGTCGCAAGGCCCGCCCCGCCCACAAGCCCCTGATCTTGATGGGAGCCGATCTCACCCAGCTGCAGGACACCCTCGGTCACCCCTGGCACGAGAGCTGGCTCGAGCAGGCCCGCTCCGGCTGGCCCGGTGCCCTCACCCTGGTGCTGCCGCTGGCGGGCGCGGTGGCGGAGGCTCTCCACCCCGGCGGCGCCAGCCTCGGGTTGCGGGTGCCGGATTGCGAACGGGCCCGGGAGCTGTTGCGCCACTCCGGCCCGCTGGCCACCACGAGCGCCAATCGTTCCGGGGACCCCCCCGTCCGGGATGCCATGGAAGCGGCGCGGTTGTTTCCCGAGTTGCCCTGCCTCGGTCCCCTGCCCTGGCCTCCCGGATCGGGTCAGGCGAGCACGGTGCTGGCCTGGGAGGCCCAGGCGGCCGGAGGAGAGCGGTGGCGGGTGCTGCGAGCCGGGGCGGTGCTGGCGCCGCCCCGCGGGGGAGCGGAATGATTGGGCTGCTCCTGCTCCTGGTGGGCACCCTCGTCCTCCACCACTGGCTGATCGAGCCGTTCGCCCAGCTCGTTACCCCCCTGCTTTCGTTCGTGTGGTTGGGGTGGGGGCTTCTGGGGTTGGGCCTGTGGCTGTTTGCGGGATCGCGGCGTCTTCCCTGAGGCTGGCTTCCCGCTTCGGCGCCGTTCCGGGCCCCGCCGGCGCGGGGCGAGCGGGCAGTTTCTCCAGGTGATCGGCGATGGCGGCGGCGATGGCGGGCTTGCCCTCCAGCCGCTTCTCCCCCTCGCGGCTCACCAGCCAGGCCACCTGTTCTTGGCCCCGTACCTCCTCCCCCCGGTTGGCCACCACCAGGCTGGCTCGCTCCAATCGCCTCCGGGCCACCGCCAGCAGCTCCTCAGGGCTCACGCCCTCCAGGTACTTGAAGCTGACGATCGGCAGCGAGGGATCGCTTTCCCGCACCAGGTCGATCACTTTTGCGGTGGGCTCCAGCACCAGCGAAAGGGAGCGTTGGCCGCTGGCGATCTTGCCGGGGTGGGGATGGCGCGGCCGATAGTCGGCTACGCCGGCAGAGAACACGCCGGCATCGAGGCCGCTCGCCACCGCTGCCAGCACCTTTTGCCGGTAGTCGTCGTAGTCCTCCGCGGGGGTGAACGGCAGCCAAGAGGGGGGCGGCTGGCTTCCCGAGCCGAGCAGGAAGCGCACTTCGGCGCCCCGCAGCACCAGTTCTTCGCAGATCGCCGCCGACAGTCGGCCGCTGAAGCGGTTCACAAGGCGTCGCACACCATCGATGGCCACCGGCGTCGGCCCCCCGGTCACCAGTAGCTGGCGGCTGCGCAGCGCACTGGTGCTCAGCGCCCGGCAGACCGCCGTCACCAACACCTCGGGGGATGGCAGGTTGTGCTTCCCGTAGGCATCCCGGGGCGGCACCAGCCGAACCCCCAGCTCCGCCAACCGACGACAGTTGCGCTCCAGGGTGGCGTTGTGCAGGGAGCCGTGCAGGGTGGGGGCGATCAGCACGGCGGTGTCCCCCCGCTCCAGGCGACCGAGGGCCGAGGCCAAAGCGGCGGTCACCACCGTGTCGGCAATGCCGCCGGCCAGTTTGCCAATCGTGTTGTAGGTGGCGGGAGCCAGCAGCCAGGCGTCGAAGGGATGGGCGTCGCTGAGGTGCTCGGCTCGCCAGGTCAGCTGGCACACCACCGGACGGCAGGTGGCCCACTCCAAGGCTTGCCGGCCCACAAAGTGAAGCGCGTCCTCGCTGCAGAAGGCCGTCACCTCCGCCCCCCGGCGCCGCAGGGCCCGAGCCAGGTCGGGGGTGCGCAGGGCGGCGATGCTGCCGCTCACCAGGAGCGCGATGCGTCGACCGGCGAGGTGATCGGAAATCTGCGGAACCTCGTGGTCCCCGATGGGCTGGCTGCGGGGGGCGGTGCCGTCCCAGGCATCGAAACGCGCCCCCGTCGTGAACGACATCCGACCCCCTGTGCCCGCGGCCGCCCCGTCACTATCGCGCCTAGCCGTTTCCCTCGGCGGCGGCCGTTTCACTGCCAAATTGATGGTCGAGCAAGCGGCGCTGGTACTCCACGGTCAGGGAGGCCAAATGGGCTTGGGCGGCCTCCCGAACCGCCGGATCGATCAGCTCGAGGGCGGGAGCTGGCGGCACCCGCATCGCCAGCACCATCGAGAGGGCATCAAACAGCCGCACCTGGTCGCTCTGCCAGCCCAGGTAGTCAGCGGCCAGGGTGGCCAGATCCTCTCCGGACACATCGTTTTTTCGTTCCGCCTCCTGCCGCAGCTCCTG
>JBIPMZ010000149.1:0-5931 GCA_044376165.1 Cyanobium sp. | reverse complement strand
CTGGACCGTCAGGGCCGGGTGCTGCAGCAAGGAGGCCCCGGCCAGGCGGTGGAGCCCTCCACAGCCCTCCCCGTTGCCGGTGAGGCCTGGCTGGAAACGGCGCCGGGGTATGCCCTCGAAGCCGACGGACGCACTTATGAGGGCCGCTTCCGGCTGCTTCAGGGCAACGGCCGGCTGCTCGTGGTGAATCACCTTCCCCTGGAGCGCTACATCAGCTCGGTGGTGGGCGGCGAGATGCCCAGCCACTGGAACATGGAAGCGCTGCGCGCCCAGGCCGTGGCCGCCCGCTCCTACGCCATGGCCCACATGGCGCGCCCTGCGGATGCCCACTGGCATCTGGGGGACACCACCCGCTGGCAGAACTACACGGGTCTCGGCTCCGTCAACGCCCGCACCCGGGCAGCCACCGCCAGCACTGCCGGGGTGATCCTCAGCTTCCAGGGCGGCATCGTGGAGAGCCTCTATGCCGCCACCCAGCAGATCGTCGACGAAGCCCACAGCCACCTGGGGGCCAGCATGAGTCAGACCGGAGCGCAGCAGCTGGCCCAGCAAGGGCTTCGCTACAACGAGATCCTTGGCCGCTACTACCGTGGTGCTTCCCTGGCCCGTCTCCAGGCCGGTGCGAGCTGAACGACTCTGGCAGAAGGCGCTGGCGGTTTCCGAATCCGCCCGCTCCGGCGGTCACCTGGTGCCCCTGGGCACCGAGTTGGTGCCCCTGGCGGGGATTGCCCCTTTCCGGCTCCGCCGCCTCACGGGCGTCGCGCCGAAGCACCTTCGCCCGGAGGGTCCCAAGCCCAACCCCTTCCTGCCCTGGGAGCCGCCCCTGGAGGTGGAGCGACTGGCCAGCGGCCATGTGTTGCTGCTCAACAAGTATCCGGTGCAGCCGGCACACCTGCTGGTGATCACCGAGGGCTGGCGTCCTCAGAGCGGCTGGATCGCCCCCTCCGACTGGTTGGCGGTGGCGACGGTGTCCAGGGACACCGGTGGGTTGTGGTTTTTCAACAGCAGCGCCGCCGCCGGTGCCAGCCAGCCCCATCGCCACCTGCAACTGCTGCCTCGCCAAGCCGCGGAGGCCAGTTGCCCCCTCGCCGAACGGCTGGAGGCCCAGCTGGAGGGGTTGGAGGCTCCCTGGAGCTGGGACTATCGGCTCAGCCGTCGCCTCGATCCGGCCGGCGGCGGCGACCTGCCGGAGCTCTATGCCCAGCATTGCCGGCAGCTCTCCCTGGGGCAGAGCGGCGCGGACCCCGCCCCCCGCCATCCTTACAACCTTCTGTTCGACGACCGCTGGTTCCTGACGGTGCGACGGGTAAAGGAGCACTGCGCGGGCTTCAGCGTCAACGGGCTGGGGTTCGCCGGTTACCTGCTCTGCACGGAGCTCTCCGACCGTGACTGGCTGCAGCGCCATGGACCCTGGCGCCTGCTGGAGGCGGTCGCCGCTCCGCGCCGCTGAAGCGAAATTCCGTGTTTTCACGGTTGCGCAATGCCGCCCGGTTGAGGCTCCGTGAAAAGGAGGCCCGGGGCTCCAGCCGCCTCGTTGCCTTTCCTTTCTCCACATTCCTTTCCATTTCCCAGTATTTCCCCATGACGCGCACCCTTCCCTCCACGCCGGCCACCCCCCGCACGCTGCGCCAGCGCAATCAGCTGGTGGAAGCGCACCGAGATCTGGTGCGACCCCTTGCGCTCCACTACGCCCGCCGCTGCCCGGAACCGCAGGAGGATCTACAGCAGGCGGGGATGCTCGGCCTGATCCGCGCTGCGGAGCTCTATTGCCCCGAGCAGGGCACCCCCTTCGCGGCCTTCGCACGGCCCCACATTCGGGGGGCCATTCTCCACCACCTGCGGGATGTGGCTCCGCGGGTGCGGCTGCCCCGCCGGCAAGCGGAGCGGCTGGAGCGGATCCTGCGGGAGGAGGCCCGCGGCGCTGGCAGCACCTGCGGACCCCGTGCCCCCCTGCCCTGGGAGGAGCGAGCTGTGCTGCTGCGGCAGCGCGAACTCAGCCGGCCTCTTCCCTTGGAAGGGACCCTGCTCGACGACCTCCCGGCCCAGGAGCCGGAGGAGGGGGAACCGACAGCGCTAGACCCTGGACAATCCGCCCAGAGGGTGCGGGCGTTGCTCGAGCAACTGGAGCCACGGCAGCGGCGGGTGGTGTCCCAGGTGGTGCTGGCGGGCGGCAGCTATCGCCATCTCGCCCAGGAGCTGGGAATCAGCCCGATGACGGTCAAGCGATTGCTGCAGCAAGGACTCGACAACCTGCGACGCTCCCTGGAGCAGAGGGGGGTCACGGGAGCGGACTGGTCACGTCCCGCTCCATCTGCCGCTCCAGGGTGCTGATCGCCGCGTTGAGGGCGGCCAACTGACGCTCCAGCCCGTCGCGCCAACCGGTCAGGAGACGGAGCTTGCGTTCCTGATGGCGACGGCGCCCCTGGCCGCCGTCGTCGGGGCCGAAACAGCAGCCAAAGGCGGGGATCATGGGAGGATGGGGACAGGCGCCCAGGTTCTAGCCACGGCCACGCCGCTGCCGAGAGCCGCACCCATCTCCCCCCCTGGCGCGGCATCATCCCCTGGGGCTTTCTTTTTCCCCGTCCACCCGGCTGTCCACCGCCTTCCAACCGGCTGGATGTCCTGGGAAAGATCCCCTTCTCCCTCTCCCTGTTCCCGGTTTGAGCGTGCCGCGTTCCCCAGGTTCCCTCGGCATCGCCGCCCTGGTGCTCCTGGTAGCGCCCGCCCTGGAGATTCGCCCTGCCGCGGCCTACGTCGCCCTGATGGCCGGCCAGAGGGCTCGACCTCTGCGCGGAACCTTCAACAACGTACCGGTGCTCCACTCCAACCAGCCTGAGGAGGTGGAGGGGCCGGGAATTCTGATCAACACCGCTCCAGGCCAGGCGCTCGCCGTGGAAACCGGGCAGTGGCTGCGCAACGCCGAATTCACCTTCAACGGAGAGTTCGGCTTGCACCTGCATCACAAGTACTTCCCCCCCAGTCGAGGGGCCAGCGGAGCTGACGGCCGCCGCCCGGAGCTCACCCTCGCCACGATCCTGATCAACCCGGGCCAGCGGCCCGTTCACATCCGTTTTGCCAAGGGCGCCGTGCGCAACAGCTTCGAAGCGCCCTACCTGGCCAACAACCTGATGGGGGTCAAGCCCCTGGGGGTGCGGCCCTGGAACACCGGTCCCGGGGACGCCACCGCGGTGCAGATGTTGCGAGGTCGTCTGGACGCGCGCCTGAGCGACGAGATCACCATTCCGGCCCGCAGCCGGCTTGTGCTGTTCTCCACCCGCCTGCCGGCCCTGGGCATCGCCAACGCCCTGCTCCGCGGCCGCAGCGACGGTCCCTTCCAGATGGCCGTGGTGGCGGCGAAGCGCGCCGGCACCGACGCGGATGTGCTGGCCGTTCTCGATTCCGGTCAGCTGGCCCCCGGGCGGGTGTACCTGAGCCGCATTCCGGAGATCAACAACCGCTCCATCTTTTCTCGGGTGGGGGGCGTGGCCCTGGGAGACGCGTATCAGGCCACCCTCCAGTACGACCTTCAGGCCCAAGGGCCCCTGCATGTGCCCCTCACCAGCACCGATCGCCACCACTTCGGCACCGGCGAGGTGCAGGTGAATCCCTTGGTGAGCCGCATGGTCGACTCCTCCCTCGACAACGTCGGAACCTACGGGGTGCGTTTCGACCTCGACCTCAAGCTGCGCGGCAGCGGCCCGTACGAGCTGGTGATGAGCCATCCCTCCCCTAGCGGTGGCCGGGATTTCACCGCCTTCCGCGGCTCCCTGGAGATCACCACCCCGGAGGGCCAGCAGGATGTGCATGTGGGGTTGCGTTCCAGCCAGAGCCTCTCCCTCGCCACCTTGCAGCTCGAGCCCGGGGTCGTCACCCCCGTGCGCGTGAGCCTGGTCTACCCCGCGGACGCCACCCCCGGACACCTCCTTAGCGTCGTTCCCTCCAGCCAGCTGGCCCAACTGCGGGAGCGGGAGCGGCAGCTGGCCCTGGCCCGCCTCAATCAGCCGATGGAAGGGCCGGCCACACCACCGCCTGCGGCTCCGCCGCCTCGGGGGGAGGGGGCGGCTCGTCAGCCCGTGGGCGCTCCACTCGTCCCCCCCCCCGAGTTGCGCGGCATCAGCCCCCTTCGCCCCCGGAGCCCAGGCTGGCAGGTGGCCCCGCCCCCGCCCCTGAGCGGCAACGACTACGTGGACCGCTACCGTCGGGCGATCGAGGCGCAGCGGCAGTTGATGCAGGGCTGGCCGGATCCGTGAAGCGAAACATCCACCGCAGCCTGGATCGCTGAGGGAGGCGTGACGTGATCGAGGGAGGTGTGACGTGATCGAGAAGGGAGGGGAGGAGAACCAGCGGATCACCGTGACCCTGCCGAGCGACCTGGTCGAGCAGATCGACCGTCTCAAGGGGCAGCTCGGGGTGCGCAGTCGCGGCCGGGTGCTGGAGCAGCTGCTGGAGGAGCTGTTCCGGGGGTTGCGGGAGGGGGAGGAAACCTTCCCGCAAGCGGGCGAGCGCCCCAGCGCCTCCCAGCCCGGCGAGATGGATGAGCAGACCTCCCTGGTGCTCGTCGGGCGGGGAGCCCTGGAGCCGGCGTGGGAGGGCAACGCGCGGCCGGACGACCCCGTCGAGTCCCCGGGGGGGGGCCAGCGTGGGGGGGGCATTGACCTGCCGGGATTCGTGCGACGACGCTCCGAGCAGATGCGGCGCAGCCTGCAGAACGAAAGCGGATCCCCTGCCGCGCCGCTCGACCCCCTGCCCCAGCTGTCGGCCGCGGTGGCCCAGCAGGCGCTGTCGGAGGTTCGGGAGCACTGGCTGGGTCTTTACGGCAGTGAGGCCAACGCCAATGTGGTGGAAGCGGCGATGATCTGGTTAGCCCGGGATATTTGGCCCCAGTGCGATCAGAGCGAGGGGCGACCCTTCACCTGGAGCGAGGCCTGCCGGGCGATGCGGGAGGTGGTGCCCCGCTGGAGCGATGCACCGCCGAGCTTGGAGCGGGTGATTGTGACGGCGGGGGTGCTGGAGGACCCCTTCAGCGCGGCCACCCTCACGGTGCGGATCCCCTCCTTGATCCATCGCTTCATGCACCGCTTCCGCAAACGGGCGAAGGGAACGTCCTTCCAAACCCTGGAGCACACGATGACCGTGCAGGGGGCGTTGAAGCTGCTGCAACTGCCCACCGACGCGGGGCAGGCCATTTCCCTGGCGCAGATTCGAGAAGCCTACCGAGAACGGGCTTTGAGCCAGCACCCCGATGCGGGAGGTTCGGTGGAGGCGATGCGCCGCCTCAACGAGGCCTACCAGCTCCTGAAAGAGCTGTACCGCAACCGGAACGCCAGCGACCCCTGAAGGATTCGCTTCTGAGATTCATCCCGAGACTCTTTATGGGTCTCAGGCGAGAAGAAAAATCCTTCCCCCCCCCGCTGCCGCCGCGCCCGCCACTCGGAGCTGCCACCGTGCTGGGGCCCCAGGGGGCGGCCTGGCGGGCCTCGCTGTCGCGCCACTAGAAGCAACGCCTTGCAGGACTCATTTTAGTCTTGGTTTAAGACTCATTTTGAGTATTACCCGAGACGATAAAGACTAAATTCCGGCAAGGGGGCGCCCGGATCCAGCAAGCCCCGATCGCGGCCCTCCAAAGAGGGAGCCCTTGGGCTCGGATCTCTCGGGATCGATGACCTTGGAATTCCCGGCCTTGGGATTTGTGGCCCTGGGGGACGTGGCTTTGGAATCGGTGGTCTTGAGAGGAGCGGTCACAGTCTTGAGATCCGTGGCCTGGGAGTTCGAAGTCTTTCGATCGGATTTCTTGATTTAGTCTCAATTTAAGTCCTACCATAAGTCTTAATTGTGAATTATAAGATCACAAAAATCGTTCATTTTCATCGTTGTCGGTGGCAAAACCCTCTTCCGGTCACTCCCGGAACGGGAGGTCCGCAAGCAAGCGCG
>JBIPMZ010000148.1:0-5945 GCA_044376165.1 Cyanobium sp. | reverse complement strand
GGTGTCCTCCCCCATGCCGTAGGTGAAGCTCACCCCGTAGGTGCCCACCGACTCCACCGAGCCGTAGTTGAGCCACCAGCTGGTGCCCGGCACCACGAACACCGTCTTCTGCTGGTTTGCCGCCTGGTTCACCAGCTCCGTGATCGCCGCGCCGGTGGCCAGGCCCGCCAGGCCCCAGGCGGCGGCGCTGTCGCCCCACCAGCCCCAGCTGGCCGGGCTCCAGGCATACCAGCCGGTGTGCCAGGGCCGGCTGCCCCAGTAGCCGCCGCTCGTCCAGGCGCCATTCCAGCCGTGGTAATCGCGGTTGTAAAAGTTGTTGTTGACGTTGACGTTGCGGTTGATGTCCAGCGAACGGTTGCCGTCCGTGTTCGTCCAGGCGGGCCGGGCGCCGGGGCCGTAGGCCGGATGCCAGCCCTCATAGCCGTTGTGCCAGCTGTCGCCCGTCGGCCGGGCGCCCCCCCAGGAACCGCCGCCGAAGTGGTAGAAACCCCCGCCCCGGGGGCCCGCCACCGCAAAGCCGCGGGCCGCCGCGGGTGGGGCCGCCGGCAGGAACGGCGACAGGGTGGTCAGGGCCAGCAGCAGCGCCGCGGTGACGGGGCGAGCGGTGGCCTGGCGAGCGGTGGCCAGGCGAAGGGAAGGCAGGGGATGCAGCACAGGAAACCGGGCGCAACCCGCCCGACGAGCTGGCTTCTCTCTAGCAATGGGGCGACGGGCGGTTGTCTTCCCATTTCATTCCGGTCCTCCCCCTGCGCCGCGATGCTCTCCCCTCCATACGGTGCTGAAAGAGAGCCACGCCCCTCCACCGCCCGGAGACCCCCATGAATCCCACCGCCGAACTGTTCACCGAAAAGGCCTGGGCCGCCGTCGTCGACGCCCAGCAGCGCGCCCAGCAGGCGAAGCAGCAGCAGATGGAGAGCGAGCATCTGCTGGCGGCCCTGATCGGCCAGCAGGATCTGGCCACCCGGATCCTGGCCAAGGCGGGCGTGGATGTGGGCACCCTCAGCCAGAAGCTCGACGCCTTCATCGCCGCCCAGCCCAGCCTCAGCGCCGCGCCGTCCAACACCTACCTGGGCAAGGGGCTCAACGCCGTGCTGGATCAGGCAGATTCCCTCAAAAAGAGCTTTGGCGACAGCTACATCGCCATCGAGCACCTGCTGCTGGCTCTGGCCAGCGATGAGCGCTGCGGCAAGTCGCTCTTCAGCCAGGTCGGCACGAATGCCGCCAAACTCAAGGAGGCGGTGCAGGCCGTGCGCGGCAGCCAGCGCGTCACCGATCAAAACCCGGAGGGCACCTACGAATCCCTGGAGAAATACGGCCGCGATCTCACCGCCGCCGCCCGCGACGGCAAGCTCGATCCGGTGATCGGTCGCGATGAGGAGATCCGCCGCACCGTGCAGATCCTCAGCCGCCGCACCAAAAACAACCCGGTGCTCATCGGCGAGCCCGGCGTCGGCAAAACGGCGATCGTGGAGGGCCTGGCCCAGCGCATCGTCAACGGCGATGTGCCCCAGGCCCTGCAAAATCGCCAGCTGATCGCCCTCGACATGGGCGCCCTGATCGCCGGCGCCAAGTACCGCGGTGAGTTTGAAGAACGGCTCAAGGCCGTACTCAAGGAGGTGACGGCCTCCGAGGGCCAGATCGTGCTGTTCATCGATGAAATCCACACGGTGGTGGGCGCCGGCGCCACCGGCGGTGCCATGGATGCCAGCAACCTGCTCAAGCCGATGCTCGCCCGCGGCGAACTGCGCTGCATCGGTGCCACCACCCTCGATGAGCACCGCCAGCACATCGAGAAGGACCCGGCCCTGGAGCGCCGCTTCCAGCAGGTGTTCGTGGATCAACCCACGGTGGAGGACACCATCTCGATCCTGCGCGGCCTCAAGGAGCGCTACGAGGTGCACCACGGCGTGCGCATCGCCGACAACTCCCTGGTAGCCGCCGCCGTGCTCTCCAGCCGCTACATCGCCGATCGCTTCCTGCCGGACAAGGCGATCGACCTCATGGACGAGGCCGCCGCCCGCCTCAAGATGGAGATCACCTCCAAGCCCGAGGAGATCGATGAGCTCGATCGCCGCATCCTGCAGCTGGAGATGGAGAAGCTCTCCCTCGGCCGCGAATCCGACATCGCCAGCCGCGACCGGCTGGAGCGGCTGGAGAAGGAGCTCGCCGAGCTGGCGGAGCAACAGAGCGCCCTCAATGCCCAGTGGCAGCAAGAGAAGGGCGCCATCGATGAACTCAGCGCCCTCAAGGAGGAGATCGAGCAGGTGCAGCTCCAGGTGGAGCAGGCCAAGCGCAGCTACGACCTCAACAAGGCCGCCGAGCTGGAATACGGCACCCTGGGCGACCTCAACCGCCGCCTGGCCAGCAAGGAGGCGGAGCTCAACAGCAGCCACGACGGCAAAAGCCTGCTGCGCGAGGAGGTCACCGAAGATGACATCGCCGAGGTGATCGCCAAGTGGACCGGCATCCCGGTGGCGAAACTGGTGCAGAGCGAGATGGAGAAACTCTTGCACCTGGAGGACGAACTGCACACCCGGGTGATCGGCCAGCAGGAGGCCGTCTCGGCGGTGGCCGATGCCATCCAGCGCTCCCGCGCCGGGTTGAGCGACCCCAACCGTCCGATCGCCAGCTTCCTCTTCCTCGGCCCCACCGGCGTGGGCAAAACGGAGCTCTCCAAAGCTCTCGCCTCCCAGCTCTTCGATTCCGAAGAGGCGATGGTGCGCATCGACATGAGTGAATACATGGAGAAGCACGCCGTCAGCCGGCTGATCGGTGCGCCTCCGGGCTACGTGGGCTACGAGGAGGGCGGCCAGCTCACCGAAGCGGTGCGGCGCCGGCCCTACGCGGTGATCCTCTTCGACGAGGTGGAGAAAGCCCACCCGGATGTGTTCAACGTGATGTTGCAAATCCTGGATGACGGCCGCGTCACCGATGGGCAGGGCCGCACGGTGGACTTCACCAACACCGTGCTCATCCTCACCAGCAACATCGGCAGCCAGTCGATCCTCGATCTCGCTGGCGATCCCGGTCGCCATGCCGAGATGGAGCGGCGCGTCAACGATGCCCTGCGCGGCCACTTCCGGCCCGAGTTCCTCAACCGCCTCGATGAGACGATCATCTTCCATAGCCTCAAGGCCGAAGAGCTGCGTCAGATCGTGGAGCTGCAGGTGCAGCGCCTGCGCAAGCGGCTGGAGGAGAAGAAGTTGGGTCTGCAGCTCGATGCCGCCGCCCTCGATTGGCTCGCCAACGTGGGCTACGACCCCGTCTACGGCGCCCGGCCGCTCAAGCGCGCCATCCAACGCGAATTGGAAACGCCGATCGCCAAGGCCATCCTGGCGGGTACCTTCCCGCCCGGCGCCACCATCGACGTGGCGGTGGAAAATGAAGGCGAAGCCGCGAAGCTGCGGCTCCAGCCCGCCAACCCGGCTCGCCTGCCGGTGCTGGTGTAACCCGCCAAGCCATGAGCAAGCTGGCGGCGTTTTCCAGCCTCGCTCGGGAGTTGCTCGCAAGCCGCTGGAGCCTGCTGCTGATCTTCACCCTCACCGCCCTGTTCGCCAACCTCTCAGAAGGGATGCCGATGACCCAGCTGATCGGCTGGTTTGTGGTGTGCGGATTGGGTCTGGTGCCCCTGGCGCGGATGGTGGCGGAAATGGTGGAGGCCCTGGCCGACCGCCTCGGGGACCGAATCGGTGGCCTCGTCAGTGTTGCCCTCGGCAACCTGGTGGAGCTCGTGGTGTCGTTCACCGCCCTCTCCAGCGGCCTCTATCACCTCGTGGTGATCTCCGTGGCGGGGGGGGTGATCACCAACTGCCTGCTGATTCTGGGCATCAGCACTTGCCTGGCGGCGCGAAATGAGCCCCATATCGATATCCACCCCCATAGCTCTGGCCTGCAAAGCCAGCAATTGCTGGTCAGTACGATCTTCCTGGCGGTCCCCACTGTTTTTCATCTGCACACCCATCAGCCGATGAGCGATGGGGCCAATAGCTTTGATGCCTTTGCCCTTTACTCTGTCATTGTATCCGCCCTGGTGGTGGCCTTCTATCTGCTTTCTTTTGTTTACCAACTCGGCACCGCCCGCAGCCTCTACATACGCCAGGAGTCTAAGGAAGTACTGATCCCGAGTATGCAAAAGAGTCCGCTCGCTGCCTTGGTGGGCATGTTATTGGTGGTCAGCTTGTTTCTGGTCGGGGTTTCCGAAAACCTGGTGGAATCTCTGCAGTTGCTGGTGGAAGGTGCCCATCTCAATCCGTTTTTTGTCGGACTGTTTCTACTGCCCCTCTTCGGCTCCTTCGCCGAGGGCCTGGTGGCCGTCAAAGCCGCCAGCACCAACCGCATGGACCTGGCCATGACCAGCACGGTGGAATCCAGCGTCCAGCTGCTCCTGTTCGTTTTGCCGCTGCTGGTGCTCGCGGGTGTGCCGATGGGTCGCTATCTCCACCTCGCCGTCCCGGCCGATGCCCTCTTCTGCATGGGGGCCACGGTACTGGCCGTGCATTGGATTACAGAAAACCGCAAGCTAAGTTGGTACGAGGGATCCCTTCTCCTCACCCTCTATGCCGTCGTGGCGATCGGCTCCCTGCTCCTGGATATTTAGGGCGGGATGGAGGTGAAGCCGCTTCTCCAGCGCGGGCAACGGGGCCGTCCAGTTCACCTTCCGAGCGAATCGCAGGCCGATACCCGCCCCGATCCTGGCGCCCGCCTCACTCCCGCCGGAGAGGGCCCGACCCAACCGCGCCAGGGCGGCCTCGCTGACGGCCTCCCCGGAGCTCTGGGCACCCATCGAGGCAAACCAGAGCGGACTGCCGATCGCGGGCCCTGCCCCCTTGTGGGTGGTGAGCAGGTCGTGGGAGAGCTGTCCCCCCAGCATGGAGCCCAGAGCCATGCCGGCCAGAGCGCCAACCGGGCCGGCCACCGCGGTGCCGATCAGCACGCCGGTGCTGGAGCCGGCCTCTTCCCCCAAACGAATGCGGAGCCGCTCCACCGTTCGATCCCCCACGTCGCCCTTGCGGAGCGGACTTTCCCCATCCGCCAGCTCACCGCCGACCACGGCCCCGGCCACACCCCCCACCAGGGCGCCCGAAGCGCCCAATACCAGGGCTCCACGGGCCCCGAACCACCAGGCCCCCAGCGCGCCGCCAATCCCGCCGAGCAGGAGCTGACCGGCAACGGCGCCCATCATGTTGCCGCCCACCTGACGCATCACCTGGCTCCAGCCAGGCGCCTCCGGGGGGAGGGGGGACAGAGCGCCCGGGGGATCCTCAAGCTGCCAACCCGAGGCCGCGAGGGCGAGGGTCCAGCGCACCTCCGGACAGTCGGGGATCAGGCCAATCACGATGCTGCGACTCGGCAGACGATGGGCCAAGCTGGCAACCCAAGACTGCCGGGCCAAATCGGCCAGCAACCGATCGCGCTGCGGATCCGGGAGCTCCTTGTGGTAGCGCAACCGCAACCGCTGGGCTGTCGTATGCATGACCTGCAGGGAACAGGGGGAAGGAATAGGCACAGATCGCAGGCCGAAAGATGGTGATTAACCCGTAACACAACAGCCAGGCTGGTTTCACCACCTGCGCTTGGGGGTATGATAAGGAAAACTTTCGCCACGACGATGCTTGAACTCGAAACACTCGTTGCTTTTGGCATCGGTGCGGGCCTGGTGGCCTTGGCTCCCGTGCTGGCGGCCATCGCCGGCAAAGACAGCCAAATCACCCAGAGGGTCACCCAAGCAGGGCGGAGCCTCACCAAGCAGGGCGTGAAGGTGGGCCTGGTGGTGGCCGACAAGGCGGGAGCTGCCGGCCGAACCATCGCCAGTGGCCTCTCCGAGGTGGGTGAAAGCTTCAACGACATCTTCGCGGAGGCCAAGGCCGATCTGGCACAAGCCAAGGAAAGCAAGCCTGCCGAGATCAGCGCTGGCAAATGAGCTCCGAAGCGCCCCAGCCATCGTG
>JBIPMZ010000147.1:0-5985 GCA_044376165.1 Cyanobium sp. | reverse complement strand
ATTTCCAGGGTGAGGGGGTTGCTGGAGATCTCCGAGCCCACCCTGAAGGGATCATTGCTCTTGGATTGGCAACTGGTGGTGCTAGGCGAATCAAGCGCCTCCACGTTCGCCAGCTCGCTGCCCGAGCTCTTCGTGCCGGGGGAGAAGGTTACCCTGCAGCCGACGATGCCGCGTTGGGCATCCTTCTGAACGACTTCTAACCAGCTGACCAGGCCGATGGCCGCCGCATTGAGCTCATCGCGTTCCGTGGCGGTGCGGCTGAGATTGAGGGCGATGCCAGAAAGCAATAGGAAGATGGAAGCCGCTACGAGGAGCTCCAGAAGACTGAAGCCACGCTGCATCCGCCGCCCCAAAAGCCGAGTATCGCGACTCACTGGTCCAAGCCAGGCTTTAGCCTAAACACGACGGTGCGTTCGAAATTATTTTTCGAATCAGAATCATCAGCATAAGCAAATGTAATTGTGCATCCATCCTCCTCGGGTACAATATTCTGCGTGATTCCAGGTGGCAAAGGCGCAGTGCCCTCGCAGGCGGCGCCCCCACCTTCGAGTTGCTCGATCTGGCTATTTAAAGAAACCTGTGCTTCACTTTTGCTGGCAGATTTACTTAGCATCCTATTGCTAAAGTTGCTCATGTCTGCCATAGTAGTCACCATTATCCCGCCAATCACGGCAGCGATCAACACCTCGACGAGAGAAAAGCCAGACGATGAATTTCTGCGATAACGACTGGGCTTAAGACAGGTTGTCATTGGACTGGTCATGGCTTTCATGGCGAAGGAAACAAGGCAAGGAAGTAAGGGCTCAAGTGTTGCCGTAAACGGAGCGATATCTGATGGGCCCAATGCTGCACACAGTGGATTCAGGCGGACCTGGCTCGCTGCACGTGAGCACGAACTCTTGAGTTATTCTGGATGTTGCCACAATGTCTTGAGCGTTAAAAAAGCTTTGACCTTCAATGGTTACTTGAAGGAATCTCAGTGTCCCATTGATTGTGGGGGCAGGGTTGGGAGGGGAAATTTCCGTTTCACTGGGAGAGGGGAACTCCTTGCTTACCTGAGTTTCGCGCGTGGAGTTTCTCCAAACAGCTGAAAACACGCGGAAGCGGGGAAACGTTTTGCCTTCATGGGGAGGGCACTCTCCGTTGACGGGAAGAACACACCAATTTGTAGAAGTAACTTCTCCAATGGCACAGGAGCTTGGACATACCTTGAGCGTATTCCAGTTCAGCTTCGTGGGGTCTCCCACCAAGCTGCGGTTCTCCGGCCGCTCGAGTTCGGCTTTTACCAGCACCATTCCATTGTTGGCGGCATCCCTGGCCCTCTGGGCCTGTTCCTCGAAGCCCTCCCCCATCCTGAGGCTGAGGGCACGGCTCGTGACCACGGTGGCAACCAATACCACCATCAGGCTGGCCAGCAGCATCAAGGGGAGGATGAAGCCTGGCGCGCCTGGCCGAGCACGCCGGCCTCGCAGCCGCCTGCAACGACCTGCGGGGAGGAGAGGGGAGATCATGGTTGTCGGTTGGCTCCGAGCTTCGGGCCCATTGGCCGTAGGGCTCGATACAAGTAAGCCAACCTTAAGCCTTGACTTCCGGGATTTAAAGGGTCCGGCCGAAGAAGAGAGAGAAAGTTTGCAGATAGTTAAGGATTTCTTTCGAATTGCCTCCTCTCGCCCTCGCGCCCCCGGGCCTCTCCCCGCGCGGGGGCGTTACCGGGTCGGGTCGCTTCGGCTCCGGAGCCAGGCCAGCGGTTCGCGAAGCCTCCGAGACCAGGCCCGGAAGCGGCGGCGGCCGAGCGGCTGTTCAGGCAGTGCGAGGAGCCGTCAGAGCACCTGAACCACCTCGCTCACCTCGGGGATCGATTCCCGCAGCTTGCGCTCGATGCCCATCTTCAGGGTCATCGTGCTGCTCGGGCAGGAACCGCAGGCGCCCTGGAGCCGCACCTTGACCACCGGACCATCGATCTCGACGATCTCGACGTTGCCGCCATCGGCCATCAGGTAGGGGCGCAGCTCATCCAGCACCCGCTCCACGTTCGCGAGCGTGAGGGCGCGGGGATCGGTGGGGGTCTCCAGGGTCATGGGAAAGGGCGGGGGACGGGGGGCGGTTGTGACTGGAGCTTAGGGACGCTGCCTAGGATCGGCGCACCCCAGGCCCTGCAGCCCCCCGGGGCCGCGCCCATGACCGACGTTCCCGCCGCTCGCATCCGCAATTTCTGCATCATCGCCCACATCGACCATGGCAAATCCACCCTGGCCGATCGCCTGCTTCAGCAGACCGGCACCGTGGCGGCCCGGGACATGCAGGAGCAGTTCCTCGACAACATGGACCTGGAGCGGGAGCGGGGTATCACGATCAAGCTCCAGGCGGCGCGCATGGAGACCGTCGCCGCCGACGGCCAGCGCTACATCCTCAACCTGATCGACACCCCCGGCCACGTCGACTTCTCCTACGAGGTGAGCCGCTCGCTCCAGGCCTGCGAAGGCGCCCTGCTGGTGGTGGATGCCAGCCAGGGCGTCGAGGCCCAGACCTTGGCCAACGTTTACCTGGCCCTGGAGAACGACCTCGAGATCATCCCCGTTCTCAACAAAATCGACCTGCCTGGCGCCGATCCCGAGCGGGTGCGCGAGGAGATCGAGGCGATCATCGGCCTCGACACCCGCAACGCCATCCCCTGCTCCGCCAAGACCGGCCTCGGGGTGCCGGAGATCCTGCAGGCTGTGGTCGATCGCGTGCCCCCTCCCCCCGACCGGCAGGACGAGCCGCTGCGGGCACTGATCTTCGACTCCTACTACGACCCCTACCGGGGGGTGATCGTCTACTTCCGCGTGCTCAGCGGCACGATCTCCCGCCGCGACAAGGTGCTGCTCATGGCCAGCGGCAAAACCTACGAGCTCGATGAGGTGGGGGTGATGGCCCCGGACCAGCGCCAGGTGGAGAGCCTCCACGCCGGCGAGGTGGGCTACCTCGCCGCTTCGATCAAGGCGGTGGCCGATGCCCGCGTCGGTGACACCATCACCCTCGCCGCCGCCCCGGCCGCCGAACCCCTGCCGGGCTACACCGAGGCCAAGCCGATGGTGTTCTGCGGCCTGTTCCCCACCGACGCCGATCAATACCCCGATCTGCGCGACGCCCTCGACAAGCTGCGCCTCTCCGACGCCGCCCTGCAATACGAACCGGAAACCAGCAGCGCCATGGGCTTTGGCTTCCGCTGCGGCTTCCTCGGCCTGCTGCACATGGAGATCGTGCAGGAGCGGCTGGAACGCGAGTACGACCTCGACCTGATCGTCACCGCCCCCTCGGTGGTCTACCGGGTGAACATGCTGGATGGCAGTGTGCAGATGATCGACAATCCCGCCACGCTGCCCGATCCCCAGAAACGGGAATCAATCGAAGAACCCTATGTAAAGCTGGAAATATACACCCCCAATACGTACAACGGCGCCCTGATGGAGCTCTGCCAAGAGCGGCGTGGTGAGTTTGTTGACATGAAATACATCACCACCGATCGTGTCACCCTGCACTATGAGATGCCCCTGGCCGAGGTGGTCACCGACTTCTTCGACCAGCTCAAAAGCCGCACCAAGGGCTATGCCTCGATGGAGTATCATCTCATCGGCTATCGGCGCAACGAGCTGGTGCGCCTCGACGTATTGATTAATGCGGAGCGCGCCGATCCCCTCACCACCATCGTACATCGCGATAAGGCCTATAATGTTGGCAAGGGATTGGTGGAGAAGCTGAAGGAATTAATTCCTCGCCAACAGTTCAAGATTCCCATCCAGGCCGCCATCGGCAGCCGGGTGATCGCCAGTGAAAGCATCAGTGCCATGCGCAAGGACGTGCTCGCCAAATGCTATGGCGGCGACATCTCCCGCAAGAAAAAGCTGCTGCAGAAACAGGCCAAGGGCAAAAAACGGATGAAAGCCATGGGAAAAGTGGACGTACCGCAAGAGGCTTTTATGGCCGTGCTGCGCCTTAATCAATAGCAAATCTCGCAAATGACAATCTATTTGTTAGTGGCTTAGCTTGCGCCTGTGAATTTCTGGGTTGACCCGGAAAAACAGAGAAACGTTCAAGCCGTGGCGCTGGATCTCGCGGCTGCCCTGGCGGTGCAGCAGCAGCAAACCGATGCCCGTGATCAGCTGCATCAAGATTGTTGATGCGGTGCGGGGCAGGCTCAACAACTCCCGCTGGTATGGCGAGAGGGCCAGCACGTTGTAACTCTTGCGCATTTTCATCTGCTCCAGCTCCAGGGCGCGGGCCAGCCGCCAGCGGCTCAAGCCCACCGGTTCTCCGAGCGCCACGGGCAATTCCACCCCGTGACGGCTGGCCACGGCGCGCACCCCTTCCGGGGTTGGGGCCCGCTCCGCCTGCTCCAGCCACTCGGCATGGGCGCTGAGGAGCTGGTTCTCCCGGAGCTCCGCCGTGTGGAGCTCCGCTCGCAGCTGCAAGACGTCGTGCAGGGTGAGAAAGGGCAGCAGGAGCAGACACGCCAGAGCCAGGGGAACCAAGCAGCGGTGCAGCACTTCGGTGGGCAGAAATTCGCGCGGCTTTCGCTGGCGTCCCCCCCCCAGCAGGTACAAGCTGATCCCCAGGGGGAGCAGGGGAAGCCAGTTGGTCAGGGCGGAGATCGCCGAAATCTGCTGGAGTCCAGCCCCCTCCAGGCTGAACATCACGCCGATCGCCCGGGTCAGCAACACCAGGAGCAACAACAGCCCCACCAGCCGTAGTTGCAGCAAAGAGTATTGAATCTGGTGTTTTTCTACGAGTTCGTAGGCCTGGGTCAGCGCTGCGGGGTCACGGTCTTGTCTCATGCGCTTCCGTTTAGCAACTGCTTTCTGGAACCATTATCAGGGTGCAACACGCCTGGCGCTTGTCCGCTGGCGGGAAACCTGAACAGGACCCATCCCCACCCTGCCATGGCCGCTCCCCCCCGCATCGGCTCCCCGCACCCCCCCTCCGACGGCTTCGCCCTGCCCCTGGCGGTGGCCACCTCCCTGCTGCTGGTGCTCGCCAGCCTCGCCAGCCAGAGCGTGCTGCACCAGGCCCGGCACCGCAACGCCGCCGCCCTCGGCCAACGCCAGCTGGAGGATGGCCTCGCCTCCGCCGCCCAGCGGCTCGTGGGCCAGGTGGTGAGCCGGCACCCCTGCCTGATCAGCTTGCCCCTGGAGCACTGGGCCGAGGCCGGCGCCGCCTGTGCCGACCCCACCGAGCAGCAGGCCCTGCGGGAGGGACAGATCCCCACCCTCGCCTACCGCCTGCTCGCCTGGCAGCCGGCGAGCGCCGCCGCAGGCTCGGCCCCACGGCGCGTCCACCTGGAGCTGGCGCACCGCGCAGAGGGGGGGACGCCCGCCTGGCGGGCCGCCTTCGCCCTCGATCTGCTCCCCGATTCCCAGGGGGTGGAAGGTTTGCGGGAACTGGGGCTGCGGGGGGTGCAGCCATGACGCTCACGGAGGTGGTGATGGCGTCCGGCCTGCTGCTCGGTTGTCTCAGCGGCTCGCTGCAGCTGTGGGGACTTGTGGTGGAGGCAGGCCAGGCGGAGGAGCGTCGCCAGCTCCTGCGGGAGCGGGTGGAGGGGGAACTGATGGCCAACGAGGCCCGGCTGCGGTTCCACAGTCGCGGGCGGAGCCCCTCCGCAGACTGCGCCGCCCACACTCCCTCGCTCCAGAGCGCCCTGGCGGATTACCCCATCCCCGGAGGGCTGCGGCGGCAGCTGGTGAGCCTCGAGGCGGGCCAGCTGCTGCAGGTGAGGGTCGACGCAGACGACCTGGCGGAACCGCGCCAGCGGCTCTGGAGTCCGGCCGCCTTCGGCCTGTGCGCCGCCGCGGCCCCCCCCAGCCCCCCTGCCAGCTCCCCGGGATCATGAAAAAAGCCCACAGCGACGGCCATTCGATCCCCGAGCTGCTCCTGGCGGTGGCGCTGCTGGCCTTGATGGCGCTTCCCGCCCTCCAGCTGGCCGGGGCTTCCCTGGCCGCCCAACGGGTG
>JBIPMZ010000358.1:0-5197 GCA_044376165.1 Cyanobium sp. | reverse complement strand
CTCCGTAAATGAATCGGGCGTAACTCGCAAATCTCTATGCCGCAGCCTTGCCATATAGCCTGTCCTGCTCAGTTTCGACGTGGTGCTCGATGAACTCATCCCAGCGGCCGTTGAGGTAGACAGCCCGCAGGTGCAGCATGGCCTGGGCTCCCGGCACGGTCCACCGCATACCGGTTCCTTCCATCCGGTCTTTGACCAGATGCCGGCAGGCGCCTTCGGCGACGCCGCTGCCGATCGGATAGCCGGCCGCGAGGTACTCGTCGTACTGCATGTGCTCCCGATTGTTCTCGTAGTACGTGATCGCCGCATTGAGGCGTTTGAGTTTCTCGCCTTTGAGGGCGTGCCGAGCCGAGAGTCGGCGCAGGCCGCCGATGACGTGCCCGACCTTGCCCTCCAACAGCATCGTGAGCCGGTGGGAGAGGAACGTCGCGGCCTCGGGGCTACCCTCCGCATGGAAGCAGTGGGCCGCCGTCCAGAGTCGCTCGAGCACATGAAAGAGATCGAGCACACCCACTGCCCGCGGCAGCCACTCGCCTGCCATCTGCCAGAGGGAGCGCTCGCCGTCGAGCAGGCAGACAAGCGTTTTCTGTCGCTCAGGATCACGGTCTTTGCAGGCGATCGCCAGCTCCGCGAACAACCGCTCGCGGCCGGTCGCGCCGCTGCCGTCGAGGCAGCGGGTCATCTCGGCCCACACCTGTTTGTTCTGCGGCTTCGGCCGGTGCTCGGCACGTTGCTTTCGGCAGATCTCGTCCACGACGTCCGCCGCGCACCGTGGGAAGCGATCGATGCTGTACACGGCCCCAACGTAGGCCATTTGCTTCTTGTTGGCCTTCTCGCCCTTGCCGCGCCTGGGATGAGATCGATGCATCCGCTCTTCCAGCGGCCGCCGCATCGGCACACCCTTGCCGTCGGCCGTGGCCACGAGGATTTCTCCTTCCATGTCCGGTTCGGGGGGTGACTGATGGGCTTGGAAGATTTCGGCGTCCTGAGCCATGTGCTGATTGATCTGCTCGGCGGCTCGTTCGCTCGGCGCGAGGTTCAGAAGTGCCCGCAGATCGGTCACGGCCTCGTGAAAAGACTCCTTGACGCACAGCCGCTCGAGCCAGTCCATCAGCACGTAGGAAAACTCTCCCTCCGGAAGGCCCAGCCGGGCATCCAGCGGCACATGCCCGATCCTTTGCCCCTCCCGCGTTCCGTACACCTGACGCATGATCGCAACCTCGCCGAAGATCGAGAGATACCGCCGCTCTCTGGGGCCGCTGAGGCGGCGGAGTTCCGCGCCGTCGATCACGATGCTCGGCCCCGCATCCCCGTCTCCCTGCCCATCGACGAAGACCCGCAAGAGCGTCAGGCCCAGTTCCAAAAGCTGCGCGAACAGTTCCCGCTCCACCCGATCGATCCGCTCCCCGGACTCCGCCGCCTGCTCCACGTAGCGGCGGATTTTTTCGAGCCGTGCCTGGGCGTTGAGAAAAGCGCGTTCTTGTGAGACGATCATGGCGTTGGGCCTCCGTGAGCATGGGTTGGTTTTTCACACACCCTTCCATTCTCCGGGGCCCAACACCTTTTTCATCTGCTGGCACTGCATGCATGCAGCGGCTCAGGACCGGGACAACACGGCAAAAGCGACTGCTCCGCCGAGCGGTGCGGGCGAGATTTGCGAGTTACGCCCAATTCGATTCGAACGTGAACGGTTCTAGCTCTCTTGGCCATTAACCGCGTCCGGGCTTTCCGATGATTGAGTCTCAATGCGCTCCGCTAGCGCTGCGCCAAGTGTGAAGACTCAATCATCTCCAAGCCCTACCGCTACCGTACCTGGCAAGTTTGAATGTTATTCCTTGCGGCTTGTCAACGTCACTTGGCTGTCGATCAAGCCCACTAAGCAAGTCCGCTTCCGGCTATCGCGGGCGCTGCGTTGATCGCTTCGAACCGTGTTGGCAAGGCTACGCCAATCGCAAGTCTAAGCCGTAATACTTCCAACCTCACTCGCAAGGTTTCGCTACATCGATTGATCGCTTGTTCGCAGAGCCTCACTGCGCCATCATCGATTTCGCTTACGGCCAATGCGATCCCAGCCGTAACGCTTCCAACTCAACTCGCAAGGTTGTTGGGGCATGCACTTCGAGCGGGGCCGCTTCCGCCGATTCTCAACCGTGATCTGCGGGCGGAACTGCGCTTTTGATGTACGGCGATAATGGCTGAACCCAGCTTACTTGCCTTATCGCTTTGAAGGTGCATGGTTTCATTCATTGGTCATCGCCCTCCTGAATCGCCGAACATCAACGCTTCGCCGCCGCCTTGCAACAGGGCTGGCCTGTTCCGTTCGGGCCTTTGGGGGCCCTCACTGCGCCCCTCATAAAATCGGAATTCGACTTCCTGTCTCATCTGTCTTGTTGCGGGCGTCCATGCCCTCGCTACGGCTACGCACGGTCCTACGGGCATCGTGCCCTTCGGACGCGCGGGGGATGAATCGTCACCGCGAAGAGGATGCATTGGAACCGTTGCCAATCATTCGAACTTAGTCCCTTCGATAACGTGCCCTCGCACTTCAACGCGGTTCCTCATCATCCCCGCTCGTGCTCCGCCTTCGCTGGGCGGGACTCGCTGCGCTCGGTCGGACACGATCCGGACGCCGCTACGTTACGAAGTTAGAAGGGTGAAGTTGGAAGTTTGAAATAACTGGCTTCGACGAACGTTGCTCGATATTCGCCGCTTCGTGTCCGCATCGTATCCGACTGGCTTCCTTGCCATCCCGCCCGTCTTTCGCTCGACGTCCATGTCTCGCTATCTCAGGTCATTCCTCTCTGACTTGTGCAACCGTCCCCAGTGATTCCAACCGGGAACGCTTCCAACCGAACTGGTTGGCATCAACCGCCAATCCACTTCAAGCGAATCGCATTGGAACGTTCACTCAGGTTCCGCCGGACTTGAAGCATTTCGACTTCGGTCAAGTTGCTTGTCCGGCGGTTTCAGGACGATTTCGAAAGCTGCAACTGTGGGTAGAAGTACGCGGCTCCAAGATGCAACGACAATTCTTGTACGGCTGCGAAATCGTCGTCGGTTACCTTTTCGCTGCTCCAAGCAACAACTGACATGCAAGGTCGTTTAAAAACATCGCGAATCCTATCGAATGCGTTCGCGGAAATAGAGCCTACCTGTTTTACTGCACTTTTCTTGCAAGACTGAATGAACATCTCCGTCACTGTTGAATCTGTGTTTGCATCGTGACCACTGACTAGAAGCATCGACACCGCAGGGATCGTTCGAACGTTAAAGGTCGCCAATGCAGCGCCATTTGCACCGGTGAACTGAAGCTCGATATGGGATAAATCTCCATCCATCCCCGCTGTAAAAACTTCGCCATTCCTCCGAAGCAACGCGCGACAATCGTCTACTAGATCCTGCGAGAATCTATCAAGCCCCCAGAAGCCTTCGCCTTCAAGCCCTCCATCCATTGCGAACGCAAGAACGTCGTATCCATCGGTCATGAATTGCTTACCTTTGTTAGTTACCATCACTTGAGTTCCGGAATAAAGGAACCAGCCGATGTTCTTTTCCGGGCTGTATCTGATCAACTCTCGTTCGCCATAGAGATCCAATTTGCTGTTGTATCTTCGAACGGAAGCCAACGAAATCGTAAATGTAGCCTCCAGCCACAGAGTCTAACGCATGCGCCGCATCCATGTTCGAACCACTTCCAGGAAGGAATTGCCGCGCCAATCGTCTAGACCTAGCTACCTCTGCTTTGATGTTAGGATAATTGGCCAAGTTTGTCTTCAGAGCATCGGTATGGTTCAGCGACAGCTGATTTAGTCGCATCTCTTGTTCACCCAAGTGAGATGCGAACGCCCGTTGTTGTGCAGGAGACAGTCCCGTCGCTGGGAACTCAATCTCAACCGGTCGTACAATTAGTCTTCTTCCTTCGGGAATCGTATCCCCCACTGTTCTAACTGGGGCAACCGCATTCTTTCCCGCCCGCAGCACATCGTCAACCATTCCGCAAGCCGCAGTCACCCTGCCCAGCGCCAGATCACCCGCCTGATTTCCAAAAAAAACATGCCAGTCTGAGTTTGCGGTCCACCTGGCAAGGTCCATTTTTAACCGACTAGCGGGATTGGTTCCGTCATGGCAGGACATGCAGAAACTCATATGATGACCGAATTCATCTGTGTACCCCACCCTACTCATATCTCTCGGTGAGAGTAATCCGTACTCGAGATCTCGTCCGTGATTTATCAGTTGAATTGATTCCGGACCAATACTCGACGACAGAAGGGGGCTCGCATGGTCACGTTCAATCAGCCGACCATACTCAACCAGTTCTTCTGCGTAGAACATTCTGTCCATTCCCAGTGGTAGCAGCCATCGGTAGAAATCGGCTTTGCTGGGATCGCGCAGCGAGCCGACATGCGGCTGGATTTCTTCCAACCCGCTCGGATCCGTCGCATTCACCGGGCTATTGCCGACGCGGCGGTAGAGGTTCGTATCCCCCGCCGTAAACGCGAGCGGATCCTGGCCGATGAACTCCCGTGACCGCGGGTCGTAGTACCGAGCCCGGCTGTACTGCAGCCCCGTCTCGGCGTCATACTCCTGCCCGACATAGAAGAACCCGCTCGGCCCGGAGACGTCCGTAAACGTGCCCTGCGGCCCGCTGGCCCAGACCTGCGCCGGTTCAGGCGTCCCGAACGCCGAGTAGCTCCTGGTCGCCACCAGGCCGCTTTCCGCGCCTGCCGTCGGCGGCTTCGCCAGATAGTCCTTCACCGTGCCCTGCGGATCGGTGAGCGTCCAGACGGGCGCCTTGGGAGAGCTGGAGCCCGCCGGCCCGTCTTGGATCGCGAGCAACTGATCGATGTCGGGTCCCCAGAGGAGCGTCTGCGTGCGGCGGGGTGCTTCCAGTGCTGCCGGGCTCTTGGCCTCTGCCGTCCAGACCACCTGGCTGCCGTCGTAGACCGACACTTTTGCGAAGTTCTTCGTCGGGTCGATGCCGCTCGTGTGCGTTACCGCCACCCGGCGGCCGAGGACGTCGTAGGCGTACGCGCTTGTGTCGGCCGGCGTGTACGAAACCGTCCCATTGGGCGCGATGGTGGCAGAGTGGTTGATCACTTTCGTGAGCCGGTTCTGGTGGTCCCACTGGTAGGTAGTGCGTGCGTTGTTCAGGGTTCCTGGACCGCTGCTGGTGATCGCCGCCACCGTCCGGCTC
>JBIPMZ010000145.1:0-6067 GCA_044376165.1 Cyanobium sp. | reverse complement strand
CCGATAGCCCCGCAGTCGCCGCTCCCACATGCGTTGCGGCACTGGGTGGCCGAGATCGAGCCAGTCGATGATGTGCACGCTGGTTTTGCCAGCCTGCTGCCGGTGCAGGCGGCCGGCGTATTGCTGCAGCGTGCCCTTCCAGGACACGGGCAGCGCCAGCAACAGCGTGTCGAGCGGCGGGTGGTCGAAGCCTTCGCCCACCAGACGCCCCGTGGCCACCACGATGCGGGGTGCATCAGGAGGCAACGCTTCCAGCGCGGCCAGGGTGGCGCTGCGCTGGCGCGCGCTCAGGCGGCCATGCAGCAGGAACAGATGCGGCACCTGTCCAGCCAGAGCGGCGGCAATCGCCGTGATGTGGTCCGTGCGTTCGCTCAGAAGCAGCAGCTTCCGGCCCTCTGCCCAGCAGGCAAGGGCCTCTGCCACGATCCGATCGGTTCGGTGTGGATCCTCCGCCAGGCGACGCATCAGCTCCTGGATCGGTAGATCGGAGGGGAGCCCTGCAAGTTGATGGGTACGGCTCACCAGTTTCAGGGTCTGGGGCGCCCCGGCGGGCCGCTCGGCGGTGTGGCGAATCGGGCCGCACTGCATGAACAGAATCGGCTGCAGACCGTCGCGGCGCACCAGGGTGGCCGACAGCCCGAGCACGTAGCGGGCCTTCACCTGGCGCAGGATCGCCTCAAAGGATGCTGCGGCGATGTGGTGGCATTCATCGACGATCACCTGGCCGTAGGTCTGCACCAGGGGATTCACCTCGCCCTTGCGCACCAGCGACTGCATCACGGCGATGTCGAGCTGGCCGGTGGGCTTGGCCTTGCCGCCACCGATGCAGCCGATCGCTTCGGGTGGGACGTCCAGGAAGGTCTGCAGTCGCTCCTGCCACTGGCGCAGCAACTCGGCGCGATGCACCAGCACCAGGGTGTTCACGCCCCGCCGGGCCAGGATCGCTGCCGCCACCACGGTTTTGCCGAAGGCCGTCGGTGCCTGCAGCACGCCGATGTTATGGCGCAGCATCCCCTCCACCGCAGCCTCCTGGTCAGCGCGCAGCTGGCCCGCAAACATCAGCTCCAGCGGTGAGCCGTTCTGGCGCTCATCCACCAGCTCCCAGCCGATGCCCTGTTCCCGTAGCAGGGTCTGCACCGGTTCCAGACAGCCGCGCGGCAGGGCGATGTGCTGCGGGAAGTTCTCAGCGCAGCCGATCACCCGCGGCTTGTCCCACACCGACAGGCGCATGGCCTGCGCTTTGTAGAAGGCGGGATTGGCAAAGGCAGCCAGGCGGATCAGGCGATTGAGCAGTGGCTGCGGCAATCCCGAGCGCTCCACATACAGCCGATCGGCCAGGGTGAGGTTGAGTGAGGCGGGTAACGGTCCGCCGAGTTTTGTTGGCGCTGGACGTTGCTTCCAAGGGGTCGCCAGGTCCTCCTCGTCAATGAAGGCGAGATCAAGGGGATGGCCACCGCCGGTGGCGCCCTGAATCACGCTCTGCAGCCCTTCCCCCGACAGCCGCTGAAGGGTTGCCAGGTAGACCCACTGATCGGGATAGGGCTTCAGGTCGTCATCCACGAAGACGCTGCAGCCCCGCTGCCGGGCTTCCTTCTGCAGCGGCAGGGCGATCAGGTTGCCGAATCCGCCTTTCGGCAGGGTGTCCTGGTTGGGGAACAGCCGGTCGTAGGAGCTCAGCTGCAGCTGACGCGTGGCGTTGCAGGTGTGGCTGATCAGGGCCGCCCCCAGCTGGCGAGCCTCCCGCGCCGGCACCGCCTCTTCGAAGAACACCCACACGTGGGCGCCTTCGCCGGAGCGCGAGATCTCCAGCGCTGCCGGCACCGCCAGATGCCGACACGAGTGCAGAAAGGCCCGGGCATCGTCACGCCAGTCCCGCTCGTCGAAGTCCACGGCCAACAGGTGGCAGTGGTCGTTCTCCAGCAGGGGGTAGAGGCCGATGGTGTGCTCGCCGGCCAGATGGCCGTAGATCGCCGCATCGCTGAGGGGCAGCAGCTCCCGGTGATTGCAGTCGCGGCACGAGATCCGTGGCTTTTCGCAGAGGCCTGGCCGCCACTCATTGGCGCAGGCCGGCCCATAGCCCGATCGCCCGCTGCGGCTGCTTTGCCAGCGCAGGGCATAGACGTCGTCACGGCCGCGGAAGAGGCGCCGGAACAGCGCCACCTTCTCCTGCGTGGAACTGGGACCCCTGGCAGGCGCAGTTTCCTCAACCTCTGCAGTTTCAGTTGGAGCATGTGCGCTGGCGCCCCAGGCGATGCCGTGCGCCTCCAGCAGCCCAATCAGGCGAGCGTTCTCCCGGCGCAGCTGATCCAGTTCAGAGGGCATGGAGTCAGCCATGGGGCTTCAGCGCTGATCGGCCTGGCGGTAAGCAGCATTGCGCTCCCGCACTTCGTAGACCAAACGGAAACCAGCGACCAGGAGTTTGATCTTGTAGCGATGAGTGGATCCCCGCAGCTTGCTGGCGGTCATCCGCGGCTCGATCAGCCGTTCGGCCAGCTTCTTCTTGAACGGCTCTCGGATCCCTGGGCTCAGGATCCGCCACTCCCGCAGGGCCTCGGGATGAAAGGCCAGCTCATAGGGCATCGAGGCTGACCCGCAGCGGCTCCTGGGCGTCCGCCAGGCGGTCATCGGCCATGCGGCCCAGCTCCAGGTCTTCCACGAGATCCATCAGCTCTTCGTAGGCCTTGGCTGGAACGCAGTAGAAGGCTGGTTCATTGCGGTTGAGAACGGCGACCGCCATCCCCTCACCGGCCGCCACGGTGGCCATCGGGTTCTTTTTGTGCTCCGAGATGCTTACGGCAGTCTCGGTCAGCACGCGGTGCGCCATCCGGGGGATAAGCCAGCTCAGGACCGCTCCGAGCAGGCCATGAAACGACAAGGCGGTGAGAACCCCTGTGAGAAGATTTCACCAATCGCGGGCATCACCAGTCATCCGCAGTCGCGACCAAGCGTTCTGCCAACGAGTGCCAAGCGAGATGATCGCTTGAGGAGCAATAAATTCCAGCCCTGGTTTAAAAGCGGGTGACCGGATTCGAACCGGCGACGTTCAGCTTGGGAAGCTGACATTCTACCACTGAATTACACCCGCACTCTATCAATATAGCACGGCCCCCTCCCGGCAGGAGAGGGCCGTGCCCAGCCGGTCAGGGCTTCATCGGGGCGGCGGCGGGCTCCGCGCACTTCACCGCGGCGGAAAGCTGGCGGCGGGCGGCGATCACCGGTTCGGATTTGGTTTTCAATTCCTGGGCCGCTTCCTCCAGCGTCTGTTTCTTGTCGCTGGTCACCCGGGCCACCTCGCCCTTGAAGGTCTTCAGCTGGGTCTGGAAATTCTGGAGGCGCAGCTTCTGCAGGGTTTGCTCCGCCGTCTCCAGGCCCGCCAGGGCCGAGCCCAGCGCTTGATCCGCCGCCACGGCTTCCCCCACCGTGGAGGTGGGCTTGAGGGCTGCCACCTGGTCGAGGGCCTTGCCGACGGCCGCGAGCTGGGCGCAGATCTTGGCTTCGGTCTGCTGTTCTTTCTTGGCGAGGTCTTTGGGCTGGCAGCCGGCGGTGGTGAGAACCAGCAGGCAGCTGAGGGCCAGCAAGGAACGGCGCATGGCTTGATGTCTGTTCACTGTGGACCTTAGGCACGTGACGCCGCTTTGCCAGCCCCCCGCTCAGCGGTTCAGTTCCGTCGCCGCCGCCGCCACCCCGCTGCCCGTCGCGGTCTTGCCGAGACCCAGCGCCTGCAGGGTGGCCTCGATCGCGGCCACCGCCGTGAGGATGTCCCGATCGCAGACGAAACCCAGGTGCCCGATGCGGAACACCTGGCCCTTGAGATGGTCTTGACCGCCGGCCAGCAGGATGTCAAAGCGTTGACGCACCTCCTTTCGCAACACCTCGGCGTCGATCCCCTCCGGTGCCACCGCGGTGATCGCCGGGCTGCCGTGGCCCTCGGCGGCGTAGAGCGGCAGGCCGATCGCCTTCATTGCCGCCTGGGTGGCGCGGCGATGGCGGTCGTGGCGCTGCACGATCGCCGCCAGCCCCTCCGCCTGCATCATCGCCAGGGACGCCTCCAGCGCGAAGTACAGGTTGATCGCCGGCGTGAACGGATTGCTGTCGGCCTTTGCCGCCTTTCGGTACTTGCCGAGATCCAGATAAAACTTTGGCAGGTCGGAGCGGGCGTAGGCGCTCCAGGCCCGCTCGCTCATCGCCACAAAGCTCAGCCCCGGCGGCATCATGTACCCCTTCTGCGAGCCGGAACCGATCACATCCACGCCCCAGCTGTCCATCGGAACCTCGGTGGCCCCCAGGCTCGTGACGCAGTCGGCGATCGTCAGGGCCGTGCCATGGGCGCGGGCGTGGCGGGCGATCGCCTCCAGGTCGTTGATCACCCCGGTGGAGGTCTCCGAGTGGGTGAGGATCACGGCGCGGATCTGTTTTTCCCCATCCGCCTCCAGGGCCGCCCGGAATGCCTCCGGATCGAGGGGCTGGCCCCACTCCGCCCGGATCACCTGCACCTCCAGCCCGTAGGCCCGGGCCACCTTCACCCACCGCTCCCCGAACTTGCCGTTGTCGCCGCAGAGCACGCGGTCGCCCCGGCTCAGCACGTTCACAATCCCCGCCTCCATGGCGGCGGTGCCGCTGCCGGTGAGCACCAGCACATCGTTTTGGGTTTGGTGCAGCCACTGCAGCTGCTCCGTGGTGTGGCGCACGATCTTCTGGAAATCGCCGCTGCGGTGGCCGATGGGATGGCGCGCCATCGCCTGCAGCACGGTTTCCGGCACCGGTGTCGGGCCGGGGATCATCAGGGTGAGCTTGTCCTGCATGCGCGGCGGAGGGGGCGGGGGGCATCGGCGCGGGCCGCGCCATCCATCACCATAGAAAACGAGCTTCCCGCGGCCCTTCTGCTGATGTCCGGCTACACCCTGCCGGTTTGGCTGGCCGCCGCGGCCCGAGCGGCCCTGGTGGCCCTGCGGGGCGAACCCTTCGAGGCCGCCGCCGAGCTGGAGCTGCTCGAGCCCCCGGGGCGTCGGGCGGTGCCGGTGCGCGCCGCCGCCCGGCTGGGGGACGGCTGGGCCCTCGGCCTCAGCCGCTGCGACCCCGGCGAGGGCTTGGACCTCACCCGCGGGCTGGAGGTGTGGGCGCTGCTGCGCTGGCGCGACGATTCCCCCACCCCCGCCGATCCGGACCCCTGGCTGACCCTGGAGGCCGGCGAAGGGGTCGGCATCCAGGCCGCCACCGGCGCGCCCTGCCTCTCCGCCTACGCCCGCCGGCTGCTGGAGGCCAACCTGCGACCCCTCACCCCCCCCGGCCGCGGGTTGCGGCTGCGGGTTGTGCTGCCCGAGGGGCGGCGGCTGGCCGAGCGCACCAGCAACGCCGCCTTCGGGGTGGTGGAGGGGCTGGCCCTGATCGGCACCCGCGCCGAGACCCTGGCCGGTGCCGACCCGGATCCGCTCGGGCGCGCTCTGGCCGCCCTGGCGGAGCGCACGGCGGCGCCGGGTTTCGGCGGTGATCTCGTGCTCGTGATCGGCGAGAACGGGCTCGACCTGGCCCCGCGGCTCGGCTTGCCGCCGGAGCTGCTGCTCAAGGCCGGCAACTGGCTCGGACCGCTGCTCGTGGCCGCCGCGGAGCGGGGCGTGCGGCGCCTGCTCCTGTTTGGCTACCAAGGCAAGCTGCTCAAGCTCGCGGGGGGCATCTTCCACACCCACCATCACCTCGCCGACGGCCGCGCCGAGGTGCTCACCGCCCTGGCGGCCCTCGAAGGCCTGCCCGCCGAGTTCCTTCCGGCGCTCCATGGCGCCGCCACGGTGGAGGCGGCCCTGGCGGGGCTGGAGCAGCGGGATCCGGCCGCTGCGGAGCGGCTGCGCGCCCGCGTGGCGGCTGCGGTGGAGACGCGCAGTGCCGCCTACCTGGCCAGCCATGGGGCGCCGGCCCTGGCGGTGGGGGCGGCCCTGTTCGATCGCGCCCGGCGGCTGCGGGTGTGCGGCCCCCGCGGGGCGGAGCTGCTCGAGGCGTTCCGCCGGCCGACCTAGGGTGCAGGGAACGATCCGGTGGTTTCCGTCACCGGCTGCCTGCCGCTCCGATGACCCAG
>JBIPMZ010000144.1:0-6076 GCA_044376165.1 Cyanobium sp. | reverse complement strand
CCGCAGGTCGCTGCCGGCGGGGATGCCCGCCACCACATCGTCAAGGATCCGCTGAGGATCTTCGCTGCGGGGGTTGTCGGAGGTGACCACCACCGCGTCCGCCAGGCGGGCGGCGATCTCCCCCATCTGGGGGCGCTTGCTGCGGTCGCGATCGCCGCCGCAGCCGAACACGCAGATCAGCCGCCCTGCGCTGAAGGGGCGGCAGGCCGCCAGGGCGCTCTCCAGACCATCGGGGGTGTGGGCGTAGTCCACCAGCACGGCAGGCCCCCCCAGTCCTTCGGGAACCGGCACCCGCTCCATCCGGCCGGGCACCCCCCGGAAGCTCTCCAGGCCGGCGAGCACCTGGGCCACAGGCAGCCCCTGCTGCACCAGGGCCCCCACCGCCTGGAGCAGGTTCATCAGGTTGAAGCGGCCCACCAGGGGGGAGCGGAAGCGGCCCTCGCCCGCCGGGGTGATCACGGTGCCCGTCACGCCGCCGGCCCCCATGGCCAGGTCGGTCACCCGCAGCTCGGCTTCAGGGTTCTCCAGGGAGCTGCGCCAGCAGGGGCGCCCCGCCGCCGCCAGGCGCTCCGCCAGGATCCGGCCCCAGGGATCATCCACGTTGACCACCGCCCCGCCCGCCAGCAGCGGCTCGGCGAAGAGCAGCGCCTTGGCCTCGAAGTAGGCCTCCATCGTGAGGTGGTAGTCGAGGTGGTCCTGGGTGAGGTTGGTGAACACCGCCCCGGCGAAGCGGCAGCCGGCCACCCGCCGCTGGTCGAGGGCATGGGAGCTCACCTCCATCGCCGCCAGGCTGGCGCCCGCCTCCATCGCCTGGGCCAGCTGGGCCTGCAGGCTGTCGGCGAAGGGGGTGGTGTGGGAGGCGGTGACGCTGTGGCCCGGCCAGCGGTTCTGGAGGGTGCCGAACAGGGCGGCGGGGCGGCCGGTGGCGGCGGCCAGGTGCTCGATCAGGTGGGTGGTGGTGGTCTTGCCGTTGGTGCCGGTGACGCCGATCAGGGCCAGGCGCCGGCTGGGCTGTTGCCAGAACTCCGCCGCCAGCTCGCCGGCCCAGGCCGCCACCGGCTCCGCGACGACGATCACCGCATCGTCCGGACCGGGCGGGTTGGCGGCGGCGGCGGCAGGGCCGATCACCGCGGCGCAGGCGCCGGCGGCCAGCACCTGGGGCCAGAAGCTGCCCCCATCCACCTGGCTGCCCGGCAGGCCCACGAACAGGGTGCCGGGTCCCACCCGGCGGGAATCGCAGCTGATGCCGCGCACCTCGGCGTTGGCCAGGGACGGGGGCACGGCCAGGCCCACCTGGCGGAGCAGCGGATGCAGCAGCGGCGACATGGCAGAACCTGGGCGGGGAGAGGCCGGGACGGCGACGCCGCCCTTTCTAAGGCCAGAACGGCTCAGAGCTCAGGGGGCGCCGTGGCGCTCCAGCCACCGGCGCAGCCCCTCCCCGGCGAGGCGGGGCGGCACCCGGGGCAGGATCCGCGGTGCCCCTTCCCCGGCCCCTGCGGCCAGGGCGAGCACGGGCACCTCCAGGCCCCAACGGGCCTGGAGCACGGGGTCGGAATCCACATCCAGCGCGGTGAGCGGCGGAGCTGGATCGAGCGCCCGCAACCTCTCCTCCAACCCCTCACAGAGGCAGCAGCCGGAGCGGGTGTAGAGGAGCAGGTCCGCCATCAGTCGGGCACCGGATCGCAGCCGCAGGGGGTGAAGGGGTGGCAGCGGCCCAGGCGCCGCAGGGTGAGCCAGCCTCCCCGCCAGGGGCCATGCCGCTGGATCGCCTCCAGGCCGTAGGCGCTGCAGCTGGGGGTGAAGCGGCAGTGGGGCCCCAGCAGGGGCGAGAGCCAGCGGCGATAGGCGCCGATCAGGGCCAGCAGCAGGGCCGCCAGGGCCGCGTCCAGGGCCGCCCGCGGGCCGGCGAGGGCGGCGGCGGGGGCAGGTGATGGGCCGCCCTCTAGGATGGTGGATCGGTCCGGCACCGCTGGCGTGCGGGGGGCATCCCCAGCATGGCGCGCCGCCGCCCGTTGTTCCCCCACCCCCGTTTCCATGTCTCGCTACCGCGGCCCTCGCCTGAGGATCACGCGGCGCTTGGGAGACCTTCCCGGTCTCACCCGTAAGCCCGCCAAGCGGGCTTATCCCCCCGGTCAGCACGGCCAAGCCCGTCGCAAGCGCTCCGAATACGCGATCCGTCTTGAAGAAAAGCAGAAACTGCGTTTCAACTACGGCATCTCCGAGCGGCAACTCGTCCGCTACGTGAAGAAAGCCCGTTCCCAGGAGGGTTCCACCGGAACCAACCTGCTCAAGCTGCTCGAGAACCGTCTCGACAATGTGTGTTTCCGCCTCGGTTTCGGCCCCACCGTGCCCGGCGCCCGCCAGCTGGTGAACCACGGCCACGTCACCGTGAATGGCCGGGTGGTCGACATCCCCAGCTACCAGTGCAAGGCGGGGGATGTGGTGGCGATCCGCGAGCGCAAGGCAAGCCGCAAGCTGGCGGAAACCAACATGGAGTTTCCCGGCCTGGCCAACATCCCCCCCCATCTGGAGTTCGACAAGGGGAAGATGACCGCGAAGGTCACCGGTCGGATCGAGCGCGAGTGGGTGGCGCTCGAGATCAACGAACTGCTGGTGGTGGAGTTCTACAGCCGCAAGGTGTGATCCTTACCCCACAATTTCTTTACCACCTCAGCCCCCGCGCCTTCCGCGGGGGCTTTTTTTTTCGGAGCTGGGGGGCATCCACCCAGCGCGAGGCGAGCTGCACACAATTCTGTGACCCGAATCACCGGCCAGCTTGACCCTGCTCATCGCGGCGAGATTCGAGGGCGGCGAAGCTGTATTCATGTTTTAGGAGGAACCCACCGCAAGCCAGAAGGTCTTCCCGGCGGCCCGATTCACTCTCTTTCACCAAGACAACCACCCATGGCCAATCCCTGCTCTCCACAACCAACACGGCAAATTCTCCGCAAGAGAGTTTCTTCTCGAGGCGAGGCAGGCCCCCTCGCCGCTGCGGCCGGTACGGCTGTCGGCCTTCTGCTGGCTTCCGGCACAGGCCTCCCCCCGGCGAAGGCAAGCCTGAATTGCTTCCGCTTTAGCAATCTCCTTACCTGTGTAGCGATCAATGCCAACACAGCGGAAGCGAATTTTACCTGGAAGCGTGAGGGTTCCACGGAGTGGGGTCCGTGGGGCACGATGGGCGGACGCTTTTCGAGCGCCGTCTCCTGCGTGCCTCATTCCGACGGGTTTGAATGCTTTGGCAGGGGTGATAATGGCCATCTATTTGCACGCTCCTATGCCAGCAGCCGCGCCGATGTGATGGTGGATCGCTTTTCCCCTCCCGATGGCGTTTGGCGAGACCTTGGCGCACCGCCAACGGATGGGAGAGGGAGTTTAGGGGAGATCGTGGGTGATCCCTCCTGCGTGCGGATACGAAATTATTTGTCTTGTTTTACCGCCACGAATGATGGCAATTTTTCCCGGATCGACAAGGGCACGCCCCCGCCAGCGCTCGGCACATTTCGCCCCTGGACCTGGCTGGGCCGCCCCAACCTGGTCTCCTCCCCCGCCTGCGTTGTTCGCCCTCTGCCGACGCTGGAGGATTCTCAGATCGTTTGCCTAGGCCAGAGGACCGACAGCATCGCCTATCGAACCTTCTCCTCCAGGGGCGAACCCACCAGCGATTGGAATTTTATTTCCCTGGCCTCCCTGGGTCTGGAATTTCTCAGGAGCGGCTCCAGTCCGATCCGCTGTACAGCCAGCAGCAGCGGAGCCATCGCCTGCGTATTGCCGAATGTGGTGGAGCCGGCTGGCAACCTCATCGAATTTTCTTCTGCCCCCTCCCTGTCTGCCGCCAGGGTGAGCACGCCACGGCGAGTCGATGAATGCTTCTACAGCGGAGCCTCCACACTCTCCTGCATCAGCTTGGGGTCTGCCAGCCGGCCGATCCGCAGCCGGCTGGCTCCAGGAGCCCTCACCCGTCTCGCCGACGGCTCCTGGACGTTTACAGGTTCGTTGTTCACCCTGCCTTCTCCCATACCCTCGGGCACGGCCCAATGCGTCTCCGTCCGCGGCGGCGCCAGCACGAGTGCGCAGGCGGAGTGCATCATTTCCCTGTTCACCAATTCAGGTCTGGCCACTCCGATGGACAACGTGGCCTACTCCATGGGTACCTGGGTGGGCCTGACGCGAAGCCGCCCCCTCATCGGGCCGAGCGGATCGATTCCGGGGGTGGTTCCGTTCGCCCTGTGCGATCCGACGCGTCTCCTTGCCGTCCCTCGCGCCATGAACTGCCTTTAGGAATCGCTCCCGGGCGAAAGGGTGCCAACCCACCGCAAAGTGATAGGGTTTCAGCGTTACTATTTGGCGGGTTGGGGATGGCAGCGATGGCGAGGCGGGCTGATGGTTGCCCCTGCTGACAGCCGCGGTGTAGCTCCGGCAGCCGAGCCGGCCCGCGAGGTGCTGGCAGGGTTGATTGAGCGGGTCACCTTCCACAGTGCGGCCAATGGCTTTTGCGTATTGCGGGTGAAGGCCCGCGGCCATCGCGAGCTGGTGACGGTGGTGGGCCATGCGGCGGAGATCAGCCCCGGGGAATGGATCACCGTTTCCGGCGAGTGGGTGAACGATCGGGAGCACGGCCTGCAGTTCAAGGCCGCCTTCCTGCGCACCTCCCCCCCCACGAGCGCGGAGGGGATGGCGAAGTATCTGGGGAGCGGCATGATCCGCGGCATCGGGCCGATCTATGCCAGCAAGTTGATCGATGCCTTCGGGGAGGAGGTGTTTGCGGTGATCGAGGAGACGCCGGAGCGGCTGCGGGAGGTGGCGGGCATCGGCAAGGTGCGGGCGGGGCGCATCGCCCGGGCCTGGGCGGATCAAAAGGTGGTGCGGGAGATCATGGTGTTTCTGCACAGCCATGGGGTGGGAACGGCGCGGGCGGTGCGCATCTTCAAAACGTATGGGAATGACGCCGTGCAGGTGATGACGGAAAATCCCTACCGGCTGGCGCGCGACATCCGCGGTATCGGCTTCCGCACCGCCGATGCGATTGCGGCCCGGCTGGGCATCGCCCCCGACGCGATGATTCGCCTGCGGGCGGGGCTGAACTACGCCCTGCTGGAGGCGAGCGGTGAAGGCCATTGCGGGCTGCCCACCGCGGAGCTGCTGCGGCTGGCCGGGGAGCTGCTGGCGGTGAGCGATGGGGCGGGCAACCGCCAGGCGCTCGATCCGGCGTGGATCCAGCAGGCCCTGGCGCTGGAGCAAGCCGAGGGCACGGTGGTGGCAGACAGCCTGCGGGCGCCCGATGGCGCTGGCTCCGGGGATGGGCTGGCCGCAGCGCCCCAACCCGCCGTCTTCCTCGCCCATCTGCACCGCGATGAGCGCCGCATCGCCGCCAGCTTCCGCGCGCTGCAGCGCGGCCTGCCGCCCTGGCAGCGCAGCGAGCGCGGCGCCATCGATCCGGCGAAGGCCATCGCCTGGGTGGAAGGCCAGCTGGGGCTGGAGCTGGCCACCAGCCAGCGGCAGGCGGTGGAGCTGGCGCTGGCCAGCAAGGTGCTGGTGATCACCGGCGGGCCCGGGGTGGGCAAAACCACGTTGATCGATGCGATCCTGCGCATCCTCGCCGCCCGCCGGCTGCGCCTGCAGCTCTGCGCCCCCACCGGCCGGGCCGCCAAACGCATGACGGAAACCACCGGATTGGAGGCGAAAACGATCCACCGCCTGCTGGAGTTCGACCCGGTGGCCTACGGCTTCCGCCGCGGTGCGGAGCTGCCGTTGGAGTGCGACCTGCTGGTGGTGGATGAAACCTCGATGGTGGATGTGCCGCTGATGGCGTCTTTGCTGGCGGCGCTGCCTGAGGAGGCGGCGCTGTTGCTGGTGGGGGACGTGGACCAGCTGCCTTCGGTGGGTCCCGGCCAGGTGCTGGCCGATGCGATCGCCAGCGGTGCGCTGCCGGTGGCGCGGTTGCGGGAGGTGTTCCGCCAGGCGGCCGCCAGCCGGATCATCACCACCGCCCATGCCGTGAACCAGGGCCAGCTGCCGGATCTGCGCCCGCCGCCGGATCCGGAGCGCTGCGATTTCTTTTACGTGGCGGCCGACTCGG
>JBIPMZ010000143.1:0-6143 GCA_044376165.1 Cyanobium sp. | reverse complement strand
TCGGGATCGGAGCCGCGGATCGACTTGATGAAGGCGCTGATGGTGTCGTAGTGGGCGTCGCCCTGCTTGTCGTAGAGCACCGCTCGCTGCTGGATCGATTCCTCGGCGATCGCCAGGTCGATGACGAGGCGCCCATCCGGCCCCGCGGCTGTGGTCTCCACCGCCAGCTCCAGGGCGTTGAGCAGGCTGCGGGCATCGCCGCCGGCCACCTGCAGCAGATGGTCTTCGGCCTCGGGCGTCACGGCCACCTCCCGGGCGCCGTAACCCCGATCCCGATCGCGCAGGGCCCGCTGCAGCAGCTGGCGGAGGTCTTCCGCTTCGAGGGGCTGCAGACGGAACAGGCGCGAGCGGCTGACCAGCGCCTTGTTCACCTCGAAGCAGGGGTTCTCGGTGGTGGCGCCGATCAGGGTGACGGTGCCGTTCTCCACCCAGGGCAGCAGGGCGTCCTGCTGGGCGCTGTTGAAACGATGCACCTCATCGAGGAACAGGATGGTGCGCAGCCCGTGGCGCTCCAGCCTCTGGAGGGCCGCCTCCACCTCCGCCCGCAACTCCTTCACCCCGGCGAGCACCGCGTTGAGGCTGGCGAAGTGGGCGCGGGTGGTGTTGGCGATGATCCTCGCCAGGGTGGTCTTGCCGGTGCCGGGGGGGCCGTGGAGGATCAGGTTGCCGACCCGGTCGGCGGCGATGGCGCGGCGCAGCAGGCGGCCGGGCCCCAGGATCGCCTCCTGCCCCGCGAATTCCTCCAGCGTCCGCGGTCGCATCCGGTCGGCCAGGGGGGCGATGCGGCTGAGGGTTGCCTCCCGGTGGTGGTGGAACAGGTCGGTCACGGGGAGCCGGGCGCCCGGCGCCATCGCGGGTGGGTGGGATCAGCCTGCCGCGTCCTGTGCCCCGGCGCCTGCGGGCGGCAGGGGGAAGCGGCAGCCGAAGCGCAGCAGATCAAAGCCGCTGAAGAGGAAGCTGACGCCCACCAGCAGACCGATCACCTGGAGGCGACCGGCGGGGTCCATGGTGAGGATGAGCAGTCCCAGCACCAGGGTGATCACCCCGTTGGCCAGTCCCCAGCGCCAGCCGCGCACCTGCCGATGGGCCAGGGCCAAGGTGGTGGAGACGAGACCCTCGGCCACGAACACGAGACCGATCGCAGTGGCCAGGGCCTTGATCTGCAGGGCCGCGGGCACCAGGCCGGCCTTGAACTGAACCAGCATCCACAGGCCGGTGACCAGGAACAGGGTGGCGATCACCAGGCGCCCAAAGGCATGCCAGCGGCTGAGGGAGCGGGCGCGGCGGAGATTGTCGATCCAGCCGAAGAGGCCCCCCAGCGAGAAGGCAAACGCCACCGTGAGGGTGATCCAGGCCGAGGCGATCACCGGGAAGGTGAGGGCGACAAGCCCCAGCACGATCAGCAGCACCCCCTCGATCTGGGTGAAGCGGCGAAGGCGGGCCAGGTTGCCGTCGCGGATCGCGGAGTGGGGGGAACCGGGGCCGGGGGGCATGGCAGCGCAGGGGCTTTCTTCACCGTAGGGAGGCCCCGCGCCCGCGGCAACGCCGCCGCCAGGGCCCCTGCGTTCAGGCCGAAAGGCGTCGTGGTGCGTAAGATCCCGTTACACCGATGACTGCGGGCGTCCGTGCCAGCCCTGCCGCCCAGCCCTCCCAGCCCTCGATGAGCGATCCGAGGCGAGATCCGTGGAGGCCCCGGCGCCTGTTGGCTTGGCTCCCTCTGCTGCTGCTCACCGCCTGTCGGGCTCCGACGGCGGCCACCCCGCCGCGGAGCCTGCCGGTGCGCAGCGAGCCGGCCCTGGCGGCCCTGTTCACCGACAACGTGGACACGGTGAGCACGTTGGAGGCGCTGGACGAGGTGCAGCTGGCGGCCCAGGCGGGGGGGCGGATCGAGCGGTTGCTGGTGCGTCAGGGCGACCGGGTGCGCGCGGGCCAGCTCTTGTTGGTGCTCGACCAAACCCAGATCCGGGCCGATGTGGCTCGCCTGGCGGCCCAGCAGGAGTCCGACAAGCTCAACTACCAGCGGTTCGACTTCCTGGTGCGCAAGGGGGCGGCCAGCGCCCTGCAGCGCGATGAATTCCGGCAGAAGTACATCGCCTCCCGTCAGCAGCTGATCGCCCGCCAGGCGGATCTGGCCTTCCGGGATCTCACCGCTCCCATCGGCGGGATCATCGGCGATGTGCAGGTGAAGGAAGGGGATGTGATCCAGGCCGGAGCCCCCTTCACCCGCATCATCCGCAACGACCGGCTGCTGGCCCGGGTGGATGTGCCGGCGGTGTACACCGCCCGCCTGCGGCCCGGCCTGCCGGTGATCCTGCTCGATCCCGCCAGCGGCCGGCCGATCGCCCGGGCGCCGATCCGCTCCCTGGATCCCGCAGTGGTGGCCGGCACCCAGTCGCTGCTGGCCAAGGCGGAATTCCCCAATCCCTCCGGGCTGCTGCGCAACGGCCTGCGCACCCGCACGCGGGTGATCCTCGATGCCCGTCAGCAGGTCTCCGTGCCTTTTGCGGCGGTGACGCAGATCTCGGGTCAGAGCTTTGTCTTCCGGATCGGTTCCCTGGCGGATCTGGAGCAGAGGCCGGGGCAGGCGCCGGTGGATTCCCTGCGCAAATTGCCGCCCGGTACGCAGTTTGCCCTGCAGACGCCGGTGCAGCTCGGCCCCTTGCAAAACAACCGCTATCCGGTGTTGGGGGGTCTGGCGAGCGGCCAGAGCGTGATCACCTCCAACCTGATCAATCTTCGGCACGGTCTGCCGGTCACCGCGAACTAGCCGTGTCTTCTTTCGGGGTTCATGTCGCTCTCTAACACCTTCATCACGCGCCCCGTGCTCACCACGGTGTGCAGCCTGCTGATCGTGATTGCCGGCCTGATCGCGATCCCCATCCTGCCGATCGAAAACCTGCCCGACATCGCCCCTCCGACGGTGCAGGTCACATCCCGCTATGTGGGCGCCGATGCGGTGAGCGTGGAGCAGGGGGTGACCTCCGTGCTCGAGCAGCAGATCAACGGGGTGGAGAACATGGACTTTATCGCCTCCACCAGCGCGGCGGATGGCACCAGTGCGATCAAGGTGACCTTCGCCAGCGGCAGCGACGGTGATATCAACCAGGTGAATGTGCAGAACCGGGTGGCGCTGGCGCAACCGAGCTTGCCCGAGGAGGTGCGGCAGTCGGGGATCACCGTGAACCAGGCCTCGAATTCAATTTTGCTAGTCTATAATTTTACAAGCGAAGATCCCAATAATCTTTATAGTCTAGAGACGATCAGCGGCCTGCTGGATCAGAATCTCACCGATGCGATCCGCCGCGTCCCCGGGGTGGGCGACCTGCAGTATTTCGGCAATCGCCAGCTGGCCTTCCGGCTCTGGCTCGATCCCTCGCGGCTCGCGGCCAACAAGCTCACCGCCAGCGATGTGGTGCAGGCCCTGCGCAGCCAGAACCGCCTGGTGCCGGTGGGGCAGATCGGCGGCGCCCCCGCCCCCCCCGGCCAGCAGTACACCTTCACCGTGCAGCTGCAGGGCCGGCTGCGCAGCACCGCCGACTTCGAAAACCTGATCCTGCGCCCCACCGGCGACGGCGGCCTGGTGCGGCTGCGGGATGTGGGCAGGGTGAGCCTGGGGGGCGAGACCTTCGCCGTGGAGGCCTCCGACCTGCGCGGCGTTCCCTCGGTGGGGATGGCGATCTATCAGCTGAGCGGCAGCAACGCCCTGGATGTCTCCCGGGGGGTGGAGGAGGTGCTGCAGGAATTCGCTGCCACCATGCCGGTGGGCCTGACGATGGAGAAGATCTACGACAACACCGACTTCGTGCGGGCCTCGATTCAGGGGGTCAGCTCCGCCCTGCGCGATGCGGTGATCCTGGTGGTGCTCGTGCTCTTTCTCTTCCTCCAAGACTGGAAGGCCACCTTGGTGCCGGCGATCGCCATCCCGGTGGCCCTGGTGGGCACCTTCCTCGGGGTGTTGGTGTTTGGCTTCACCCTCAACCAGCTCACCCTTTTCGGGTTGGTTCTCGCCACCGGCCTGGTGGTGGATGACGCGATCACGATCATCGAGAACACCGCCACCAAGAAAGATGCCGGCAGCGGGGCCCTGGCGGCGGCCAAGGCCACGATGGACGAATTGTTCGGCGCGGTGATCGCCACCACCTTGGTGCTGTTCGCGGTGTTTGTGCCGGTGCTGTTCTTCCCCGGCGCCACCGGCACCATCTATCGCCAGTTTGCGGCCACGATCCTCTTTGCGATCGCCATCTCCACCTTCAACGCCCTCACCTTCTCGCCGATGCTTTCGGCCCTGCTGCTCGCCTGGGAGGGGGATCCGCCGGGCCGCCGCACCTATGCCATCGCCGGGGCTGCCGTGGGTTTTGTCTACGGCCTGCTGGCTGCGGGCGGGGCCGGGGCGCTGCCGGCCCTGGCGGCGCTGGTGGCCGGCCTGCTGCTGGGCTTTGTGCTGGGTCTGCTCAGCGGCCTGCCGCTGCGGCTTCCCTTCAGCCTGGCCGGGGCGGTGGCGGGCCTGATCCTGGGGGGTGTGGCGAGCCCGCTGATGGTGCTGGGCTTCGCGGCGCTCGGCGGTCTGCTCGGCTGGGCCACCCCGCAGTTGTTTGCCGGCTTCAACCGGGTCTATGGGCTGGCGGAGCGCGGCTATCGGCAGGGTCTGGGCTGGGTTCTTGCCCATCGCGCCCTGATCATGGCCGCCCTGCTGGGGGGGATCGTCCTCACCGGGGTTGCCTTCAACACCATCGCTTCGGGGTTCGTGCCGGTGGAGGACCAGGGCTATGCGATCGGCATCGTGCAGGCGCCCGATGGCAGCTCGCTGGAAAACATGCGCCGCATCAACCAGCGGGTGGCGGAGGTGCTGCGGGAGGAGAAGGACATCCAGAGCGCGGCGGTGTTCGGTGGCGCCAGCCTCGCGGGCAACGCGCCAAACCGGGGCCTCTTCTTCTTCGGCACCCGCAACTGGAGCGATCGGCCCGGCTCGGAGCAAGCGGTATCCGCGATCGTGGCGCGCCTGAACCGCAAGCTGGCGGCGATCCAGGAGGCGCGAATCATCGTGATTGAGCCGCCGGCCATCCCGGGGTATGGCACGGGGGGCGGCTTCGAATTTCAGCTGCTCAACCGCAGTGGCGGCGCCCTCTCCGATTCCCAGTTTTTCGAGAGCGCCCAGCGGCTGATCGGCAAGGCCAACGCCAGCGGACTGTTTGATCGCGTGTTCAGCCAGTTTTCGCCCGAGGCACCCCAGCTGCAGATCCTGGTGGATCGCGATCGCATGGCGTCGCTCGGGGTGGATTTTCAGAGCGCGATGCAGGCATTCAGCTTCAATATCGGTTCGTTTTATGTGAACGACACCTTTGAAGGGGGGCGGGTGCGACGGGTGTTTGTTCAGGCCGATGATGCCTTCCGCACCAATCCCGAGCAGCTGCGGGCTCTGTACACCAAGAATGCGGCCGGCGAGCCGGTGTCCCTGGCCGAGTTCATCCGGATCGAGCCGGTGACGGGCCCCGCGGTGATCCCCCGCTTCAACCTGTTCCGCTCGATCCTGGTGGAGGGCGGCCCCGCCCCGGGCCGCAGTTCCGGCCAGGCGATCAGCGACATCCGCCAACAGTTTGAGGAGCTGTCGGTGCAGGGGGTGGGGGTCGACTGGACCGGCATCTCCCGCGAGGAGATCCGGGCCGGAGCGCTGGCGATCGTGGTGTTCGCCCTCGGCATCCTTACGGCCTATTTGGTCTTGGCGGCCCAGTATGAGAGTTACACCGATCCGCTGATCATTCTGATGACGGTGCCGACGGCCATGCTGGGAGCCCTGCTCTTCCTGGCGGCCCGGGGCGAGGTGCTGAACATCTATGCCCAGGTGGGGCTGGTGATGTTGATCGGACTGGCGGCTAAAAATGGCATCTTGATCGTGGACATGGCGAATCAGCGCATGGGGGAGGGGGCCACGGCCCTGGAGGCGGCGGCCGACTCGGCCCGCTCCCGCTTCCGGCCGATCCTGATGACGGCCATCTCCTCCCTGTTCGGCTTCCTGCCCCTGGTGCTGGCCAGCGGGGCGGGGGCGCGCGGTCAGGTATCGCTGGGCACCGTGGTGTTCGGGGGCTTGGCGGTGGCCACGGTGCTGAGTTTGTTTGTGGTGCCGGTTTTTTATGTGGTGATGAAGC
>JBIPMZ010000356.1:0-6198 GCA_044376165.1 Cyanobium sp. | reverse complement strand
TCGAGGCGGCCGTTGTCGCTGGGCGAGCTCATCGAGTTCTTTCTGGCGGCGTGGCCGCTGAAGGAGGTGCTCGAGGGGAACGAGCTCGATCGGGAGGCGGCGCAGGACTTCACGCGGCCGTCATCGGAAGTCTATCCGCAGTTCGAGGCGGGGATACGGGCGTAGATCAGTAGATTCGATTCCGATGGCGAGCAGGAGGGGACGAGCAACGTAAAGCGGTTGCCTTGAGACCATCGTACATAGGAGGTCAAGCCGGGCGCGCCATGCGGCAAGCCCATACATAGGATATCTTCAACAACGAAACGCAACCAGATTTTGCCTAGCGATTAAACAATCATCCGCCACGAGGCATTACCTTCCTCGCTTGATAAAATCGATGGCTAAAACCAATGACGTACCTTGTAAATCTATACGCACAACACATCTTTCGCGACACCACCTCTAGAAGATATCGCGCTATTTTTGATGTTGAAAACGCCGCGATACATCGCGAGTTAGATTCCGTCTGGCAACCCGAGCCGGCAAACTCAAGCGCGCCGAACACCGCGTCGATGATTTCCCTTGATTTTCCGACAGACAGTTTGTTTAAGCCGCGTGAGGGCTCTTGGTATGAAGTGGATGCGAAATCAATTGCCGACGCAGACACCCGCATTAGACTTGTCCGGTCAAATGAACAAGGCGCCTCCTACATAAGAACCGCACTAATCGCAACCGCACCCCTGCAATTCAAGGCGGAGCTGATAGATCCGTTAAACGCCGAACTTCCCAGTCCCGCCAATACGGTCTGGCCCGAGATGAAAGATGACGGTTTACTGAATCTAACGGTCGTTGATTGTGGACAAGGAAACTGGAATGAAGTGTCCAACTCCGAGGTCCGCCTGATATTTGACACTGGCGCTGATCGATATTTCACTCCACGGGAAATATCGCGTTTCATAAAAGCAAGACGACTCTCCGAGGGCGCGAAACGGATCTTAATCTTGATAAGCCACTGGGATATTGATCATTTTCACGCGCTCCTTCGCTTCCGCCCATGCGATTTAGATAAGGTTTCCGCCGTCATTGGCCCCAGCAAAATCCCAAAAACCGAGACGTTTAATAAAGTTCATGAGCTGCTTGCTAAAAATAAAGTGCCGCTATACGCAGTCCCTTTCGCTGCCAGACCAATAAGTTCCAGCCGACGTATATCATTAATTCCCCTTCCGATTGCGCCAAGGGGAGTAATCCGAGTGTTTCGCTCGACGCGAGGCGCATCACGTAATCAAACTGGAATTGTTGTGACCGCACATGGCAAGTCCAAAACTGCAGTGCTTACAGGGGATCATCACTATGAAAAGATACTCGACGCTATCGCACCGTACTGCAGAACAGCACCTTGCGTGCTTGTAGCACCTCACCACGGTGGTCGAGCTGGCGAGTTAGACACTGCCCGATGGAAATCAACCCTTAGTATTGACGGCATTCCAATCTCCGTTGGGAGAGAAAATCCGTTCGGACACCCGCTAAACGATATCACTTCGAAGCTTACGTCTCTTAGCGGCTCAATCCCGTGGGAAACGAGAGAGCGGGGGACATACACGGAACAGCTCTCTTAACCGCGATAAAGCCGCTATTGCAGTAGCGACAATGTTTAAAATTGTAGCGGCGTTCGTCGCGTTTCATCAGCCCAGTCCGTCCTCTGCCCCTATCTGCGCTATTTTTGGCCAACCTTACGCGCTTCCGACACCCCCCGTGTTCAGTCGCAGAGGGGTTTAGAGTTTTCCGGCATTACAACGGCCCGCTAGGCCAGCTGCTTTGCGTACTGGGTCGGGTGTGGGCGATACCAAACTACGGTCCGTCTGCCTCATAGCTTCTTCGCCCCCGTCTTTCGCCTGGTTAGCGCTTCCATTCCTCACTCGCCAGCGGCAGCGCGTTCAACTCTGCCCTAGCCTCGCGCCAGGTGGGATAGTGCTTGTTGAGCAACCCAAAGAACCGATCGCTGTGAGTCGGCTCGAGGAGATGCAGCATCTCGTGGACCACCACGTACTCGAGCAGGTCTTTCGGCTTCTTGACGAGTTCGGTGTTCAGGCGGATGGTCCGGGCGCGGTGGTTGCAGCCACCCCACTTGGTTTTCATGCGCTGCAGGAAGTACGCGGTGACCTTGACGCCGAGCCTGCCCTCCCACTTTCGTATGATCTCGGGGACAATCTCGTGCAGGAGCGTCCGGTGCCACTCCTGCATGATGGCTTCGCGCTTCTCCGTAGAAGTCGCGGGTCGAACAGTTAGGGTGACGGTACGGTGGCTGAGGTGAACGGAGGACTTGACCCCCTCCTCCTTCACGGAGAGCAGGTAGCGGCGCCCCCAGAGGTAGTGGCTCTCCCGCTCGACGAACTGGCGCGGGGTCTCGCGCGCCTGCGAGCGCAGTTTGGCCTGCTGGGCCCGGATCCACCCCAGCTTGGTGGCGGCATATGCTCGGACGACCGCGGACCGGGCGCCCTCGGGCGCCACGATCGTCACCCGGCCACTCGGCGGATGCACGGACAGGTGCGTGTGCTTGACCGCCTTACGGGTCACCACGATGGCGATATCGCCGATCTGGATGGTCTCCGTCATCAGTAACCCGGTTGGTTCTTGACCAGCTCGAAGAGCGCGAGAGTCGCCTCTCGATCCCGATCGAGCAACGGGAACAACGCGTTAAGGACCTGCGCCTCACGAGCTTGGTCCCCCTTCCACCCGGCCGGCGCGCGCTCACGCATCACCTGGTCGATTTCCAAGGCCAGAGCGACGCGCTGGTCCTGATCGTCCGGCGAAGGCTCTGCAACGGCTGCCACGGCACCGTCGCGCAGCGCGAGGATCCGCGGAAGGTTGTTGTAGACGACGGTGGCTTCGCGTCTGCCGTGCAGGGCCGCCGGGATGGCCTCGTCGGGCTGCTTGGCGGCCAGCCGCTTCACCAACGCCTCCGCCTTCTTGAGGAACTCCTCGTAAGCCGCCGCATCCGCGCGGCTCTGCTTGATCAGGTCATCGAGCAGCTGCGACATATGCTCGTAGAACCGTGGATCGGTGAGCTGATCGCGGATGATGGTCTTGCGGACGTTGTTGATGATTCCTTCGGCAATGGCATTGTTCGAAAGCCTGCCCTTCTCGTTGAGTTTCCGGGCGATGGCGTCGTGGATACCGGTCTTGATGATGAGCTCGGTCAGGGACAGATCGCCCAACTCGCCCAAATCGGCCGCGGGGTCGGCCTGGACGTAGGTGTTGAGGAGATGGCGCATGTCCGCCTCGTAAGGCTTGATGTCGAGCTCCTCGCCCGAGTGCTTCTTGATGGCAGAGCGGATCTCCGCATAGAACTCGACTTCCTTTTGCAGCGCGGCCGCTTCGGCGTCGGAGAATCCGGCCTGCGTAAGATCCTGAGCGATGGCAGCAAACGCACGCATGAATACGGCTGCGGACTTGTAGAACGACACCCGCAGCGCCTCGGTGTCGTTCAGCGCGCTCGGGCTGGCAGCGTCTCCGCAGAAATAGTGCAGGAACTGCTCCACCTCTCGCGGCAGCGCGACCGGCTCGCACAGGTAACGGAGAGACTCCCGAGCCTCATCGAGTGCCTTCTTGCCTTCGCCCAGCCAGTCCTTGAGGTGCACGTTGTTTGCGGCATCGCCACCCTCGTCGATGTCCAGCTCGTCCGAGCTGTACACCGCAATAGCTTCCTGCACGTCGCCGAACAGCTCCTTGAAGTCGACGATGTGGCCGTAGTCCTTGTCGTCGCCGTCGAGCCGGTTGGTGCGGCAGATAGCCTGAAACAGGGTATGGTCGCGCAGCTCGTTGTCGAGGTATATGTATGTACAACTCGGCGCATCGAAGCCGGTCAGCAGCTTGCTGACGACGATCAGCAGCTTCATGTTGGCCGGCTCCTCGATGAAGCGGCGCTTGACCTCGTCCTCGTACTGCTTGGTGGTCTGCCCCTTCTCGAGTACGTACTGGGTATAGGTGTCGAACTTGTAGCGTTCGTCGCTGTTTGCCGGCTCCCGGGAGATCGCGTTGTGGTTCGGCTCGTAGGAGGTGATGATCCCGCAGTGCTTGCCGAAGTTCGTGTTATGCAGCAGCCGGAAGTAGTGGCAGGCGTCGTAGATCGAGGACGCTACCAGTATCGCCGTGCCCCGGTCGTTGTTGAGCCGGGGCTTTAGGCTGAAGTCCTCGATGATGTCGGCGATGATGCGTTGCTTTCGTTCGCCGGAGCTCATCAACTCCTCCATCGTCGCCCAGCGCTTCCGCAAGATAGCCTTCTGGAAGTTGTTCAGGCCCTTGGTCTTCTGCTCGAACCATTGGTCGATCGCGGTCCGGGTCGTGAGCCGCTGCGGCACATCACGTGCCTCGTACTTGAGATCGAGGACGACGCCGTCGGCCACGCCCTCGTGAAACTTGTAGGTATGGATGTAGGTACCGAAGACATCCCGCGTCAGCAGCTTGTCTTTGCGCAGGAGCGGCGTACCGGTAAAGCCAATGAAGATGGCGCCCTCCAACCAGCGCTTCATCTGCCGGTTCATGTCGCCGCCTTGGGTTCGGTGGCACTCGTCCACGAACACATAAAAGCGGCCGTTCACAGGGGGTGGCGGACCGGCAAGGTCGCCCGCGTCGAACTTGTGCAGGAGTGCGCACAGGAGGCGCGGCGAGCGGCTCCCGAGTTTCTCGACGAACTCCGCCCGCGAGGTGATGCGTGGGGAAGGCGATTCGGGACCGATGACCCCGGCGTTTTTCATTACCCCTTCGATCTGCTTGTCCAGCTCGTCTCGGTCGGTAACGACGAGGATGCGCGCCTCGGGGTCGTACTCCAGCAGCCACTTGGCGATCAGCACCATCAGGATGCTCTTGCCGCTGCCTTGGGTGTGCCAGATCACGCCGCCCTCGCGCCGCACGATGCGCTCCTGCGCGGCCTTCACGCCGAAGAACTGGTGCGGCCGCGGTACCTTCTTGTGCCCGGCATCGAAGAGGATGAAGTTGCGTATCAGGTCCAGCAGCCGCGACTTGTTGCACAACTGCGCGAGCGGCCTGTCCAGCAACGCGCCGGCGGCGGGGCTGGCAGCTGATGGGGCCTCGTCCTTCCACGCCACGAAGAACTGCTCCGGTGTGCCGGTGGTGCCATAGCGCAGTCCCTGCGAGTCGCTGCCTGCCAATACGAGCTGTACGGTGCTGAAGAAGCCCTTGTTGAAGATCTCTTCCTGGTTCGTGATGAGCTGGCGCACGCCGTCAGCCAGTTCCACAGAGCTGCGCTTGAGCTCGATCACCGCGATGGCGAGGCCGTTGATGTAGAGCACGATGTCGGGCCGCCGCTGGTAGCCACCCGTGAGCGTCACCTCCTCGGCCAGCGCAAAGTCATTCTCTTCCGGGCGCGCCCAGTCGATAAAGTGCACCGTCTCGTGCGCCTGCCCCGCGGCGATCTGTACCGGCACGCCGTAGCGCAGGAGCTGGTAGGTGCGCAGGTTCGCCTGGTAGAGCGTGATGCCCGTCGAGTCGGCGGCGGTCTCGAGCTTCTGCAGCGCAGCGGAAATGTGAGCGGCCGAGTAGCCGCGGGCGGTGAGGTTGTCGCGCAGAAGCGCTGTCTCGATTCCGCGGTTGTTCTCGCGCTTGCTCCACTCGCCGAGATAGTCATAGCCGAGGTGGTCCGACCGCGTTGGGTCGGTTAACAGATCGATAACGCGGTTCTGCGTCTTGCGTTCGGAACGGGGTTGGTCAACCAAGCGCGGCTTCTCCGATTACCTCCGTCATGACGTAGCGCCTGAAGGCGCTTGCATCCGTAAAACAACGGAATCCAGCCTCGCTGGCGATTTTTATCGTGTCGGCGTCCTCGTTGAGCAGGACGGCCGTCGGTTGGCTCAACTCTTCCTGCAAACCACTTGGCCACGCGAGATCGAACACGGCCCGTTGCTTACCGGACTGTGGGTCCGCGAAGTCGTATGAGACGATACCGCGCGACAGGCCCTGCGACTCTAACCAGTCGTTCAGCTCCTGAACCTCCGTCTCTTCCTCTTCACCCGTGATTCCACCACCGACCGACGTCGTTGGCGGGACCGCCGACGGCGCGCTGGCGAGCCAGCGATGGTCGCCGTGCAGCAGCTCCTCCATCCGACGATTGAGCTCGGCAGACAGCAATACCTTGCGTGCTTCGACAAAGTCGCGGAATCGCTCGACTCGCCACAGCGTCTCGTCAGCGGGAATCCACTGCGA
>JBIPMZ010000381.1:0-6207 GCA_044376165.1 Cyanobium sp. | reverse complement strand
CAATAGCCCCGAATTAATTCAGGGCTACTGTGTGGTGTGGGCCGGTCCCGACGCGTCGGGGGAACCGGCATCAATCAATCTCTATTGAATACGTTTGTCTCAAAATGTATTTGAGCTTTTCCAGGGCCTCCTTATCTTGATGTAGCCGCTTCAAATAGACCTTTGATTTGCCCTTTTTTAAGTTTTTCTCCACCTTTAATGCTGATGCCCTGTCTTTACATATAAGCAAAAATGCGAGCTCCCAGTCACTCGCAATTTTAGTATACGATCCCGCATAAAGATGCTGTTGATGCTGAATAATCCTTTCTTCTACATTAACGGTCTCACCTATGTAGTAACTGTCTTTCGAAGAACTATAAATCACATATACAAAATGCATAAAATGCAATAGCCCCGAATTAATTCAGGGCTACTGTGTGGTGTGGGCCGGGATCCTATTACTTTTTCCAATGGGTCACAAACCGAACAAATGATTGATTTATAACAATTTTGACATGGGTTTATATTGTGTTATAAGGGGTTATATGGAGGCCGAAACAAAACTTCTGTGCACGGTTCTCCGCACTAATTAAAAAATTTTAGACAAACACATATTAACAATAAATTTTGTTACAAAGAAAGCGATTATAGCTAAAAAGCATAAGTTTGTAACCTAAATCAAAAACCCAACCTCTATGGACAACAATAAAATCATTGGAGGTAACATCAAGCTTTTCAGAGAAAAACTTGGCATAAGTCAAGAAGAATTAGGAGGCTATCTTGGTGTTACACATGCTGCAATTAGCAAGTATGAAAGCGGGGGACTTAACATTCCATCCAGCGTAATTGACAAAACATCCAAGCTGTTTGGTATTGATGAATATGACCTTTATGAAGACAATGTTGAGCAGCAACAAGCATCTGTCGCATTTGCATTTCGTGCTGAATTTCTTACCGCAGAAGATTTGAATCAAATTGCAACCTTTCATAAAATTGTTCGCAATTATTTAAAAATGCAGAAAGTTTTGGCAGATGAATAATCTTATTTTAGAGAAGAAGGCTAATGAATTTAGAAACTGTCATGGTCTAGGAAGCAATGATAGCATTCGCCTAAAAAGTCTTTTATCAAAACTCAATGTTTTAACAGTCTTCAAGCCGTTGAACAGTAACTTTTCAGGAATGGCTATTAAAGTTAATAATTATCAAGAAGAGAACTCCAAAAAGTTCATTCTAATTAATAGTACTAAATCCTTAGGTTCTCAACATTTTACAATCTGCCACGAACTCTATCATCTCTTTATTCAAAAGAATTTTAGATCAATGGTTTGTACAGCAGGCCTTTTTAGAAAGAATGATGGCGAAGAATATAATGCAGATTTATTTGCCGCATATCTATTAATGCCAGAACTTGCAGTTAAGTCATTAATACCCGACAACGAGCTCGGTAAGAATAAAATTACCATAAAAACTATATTGAAAGTTGAACAATATTTTTCATGTTCGAGAATGGCCATTTTGGTAAGATTGAAAGAGCTAGATATTATAGATTCAAAAAATCTGGAACATTTTAAAACTAATGTCAAAAGAAGTGCCCTAGAACATGGTTATTTAACTGACTTATATGAGCCCGGAAATCATAATCAGGTTGTTGGAGATTATGGTACAGTAGCTCGCGAATTATTTGAAAATGGAAAAATATCTGAAAGCCATTATTACACTTTACTTCTAGATTTAGGAATGAACATAGAAGAATTAGAAAAACTAGAAAATGGCGAAGATTAATAGTCGTATAATACTGATTGATGCAGATGTTGTTTCTCATTTTATATGTGCTGGTGAGCTGATAACTCTCCCCTCAATTTTTAGTAACCAAATTCATATTCTTGATAAAGTATATGATGAATTAAAAAGATTTCGTAAAAGAAAAATCGAAGTCGATAATCTATTGCGGTTTAAATTAATTACAAAAATACCCTTTCCAGAAAAAAATCAGCACATCAAAAAGGAATATGCACACATAAAAAAAATAATGCTAAGGGGTGACGGAGAAAGTGCGTGTATGGCTGTTTGTAAATTTGATGATTACATATTGGCAAGCAGTAATCTTTCAGATATAAATAATTATTGTAAAACACATTCATTAGACTATCTGACTACCATGGACTTTTTATGTGAGGCGCTAAAAAAAGGAATATTTGATATTCAAAGGTGTAACGATTTTATTGCGCGTGTTCTTAAAGTAAAAGGCAGGCTCCCAGATATAAAAATGGAAAATTATAAATGCAGAAATCTGAACTTTTTGTGATTAAAAATCAACTGCTTTTTAAAAATTTGCACCTGTCTAATAGAAAGTGAGAGAAATGAAAAAATATAGTGAGATAAAAAAGAAGCTGAACATTGAAATTGATAAGCACCTTAATGATGGTTTTGCTTACTTAACTCATTACTGGCATCATAATAAAAAGGGAATATCGGAATATTATAAATCCCGAGCAGTAAAATATCTTCAAGAGGAGTTACTAAGTGTAAGCGACGATCCAGAACAGTTATTTATACCCCTTAAATTTGATATTCCCTTTCCAAATAAAGCAACTACAAAATTCGACTTTATAGATCTTTTTGCGGGTATTGGTGGCATTCGGCTAGCTTACCAAAACTTAGGAGGTAATTGTGTTTTCACAAGCGAATGGAATAAGTTCGCAAAAAAAACCTATGAAGCAAATTTTGGTGAAGTACCCTTTGGTGATATTACACAAATAAGTGAAAAAAACATTCCAAATCATGACTTGTTATTAGCTGGGTTTCCTTGCCAGCCATTCTCAATAGCAGGAGTTACAAAGAAAAACTCATTAGGAAAAAAACATGGATTTTTAGATGAAACGCAAGGAACATTATTTTTTGATATTGCTAGAATAATAAAGCACAAAAAGCCTACGGCTTTCATGTTAGAAAATGTTAAAAACCTTGTTTCTCATGATAAAGGAAATACTTTTAAAGTTATTACTGAAACTTTAAAGTCTTTAGGCTATCACCTTCATTTTAAGGTCCTTGACGGCAAGCATTTTGTTCCGCAGCATAGAGAAAGAATTATAATAGTTGGGTTTCGCGATAATATCAATTTTAGCTTCCCCGCTCTGCCGGAGCCCAGTATTAAAATAAAGGAAATACTTGAAGAAAATCCCTTGGAAAAATATACCCTAACCACACACCTTTGGAATTATTTACAGGACTATGCAAACAAGCATAAGGCCAAAGGAAATGGATTTGGTTTTGGCCTAGTCGACCTGAATGGTATATCTAGGACTCTTAGTGCCAGATACTACAAGGATGGTGCAGAAATACTCATTCCGCAAAAAGGAAAAAATCCAAGGAGATTAACCCCAAGAGAGTGTGCGAGACTTCAGGGGTTTCCGGATAACTTTATTATTCCCGTATCAGACAACCAAGCATACCGACAATTTGGTAATTCTGTTACCGTACCACTTATTCAGGCTGTCGGAAAGAGCCTTGTAACCTCATTATTATCAATAGATGAACTTAAAAAGCCTAAAAAAAGTATTCGTTGATAATGGGTGTCAAAGATTATACGTAAAAAGTCTTTCTCCCAATGACAATTCTAAAAACCAAGTCTACCTTGGTGGCAGTTTTGAAATATTGAATATCTTCCCAATTTCTGAAATAATTACTGAAGAAGCCGGGGATTGGAACAGAGAACGGTTCAAGGCGAAAATAGATTTTTCTTGGATAAACGATGATGGTAAAACCTATCCGGCACCAAACGCACAACTCATTCTGTACCCAAAGTATCCCGAAGTAAGATTTTCTGGTTTTTTAAATCGATGTGCAAATGCCCCATCAGATTTAATGACAAAGAGGTTAGCTGATAGAGTGTTGATAATAAGTGTGTCCAAACAAGGGAGCATATTAGGTTATGTTGTTGGCCCTGACACCCCCATTGCTAAAGAGATTAAATCAACAAATCCGCAAGGCGAAACAGGTGTATTTAAAGTTTTTGACTTAATGCATTTTATTGATAACAGGTCGAAATTATTATCGGAATTAACTCGTATTCATAATTTAAATTGGATAACATCTAAGAGATTAGACTCAGATGGAAAAATTCTACCCTGCGATTCCTCCAATTGTGGTGGATATACCTTAGAGGCGGAATTAGGAATTACACCTAATGGTTATTCTGAACCGGATTACTTAGGATGGGAAATTAAACAATTTGGAGTTGCAAATTTTAACCAACTAAATTCAGCAGTCATAACATTAATGACTCCCGAGCCGACCGATGGGATTTACAAAACTAAAGGAACTGATGTTTTCTTAAAAAATTATGGATATCCAGATAAAACAGGTAGGGAAGATCGGATAAATTTTGGCGGTATTCACAAAGTTGGTTTTAGACACGATTCTACTAAGTTAAAATTAAGCCTAATTGGATTTGATGTTGAGTCAGGTAAAATCAGAAACTCAAGTGGCCGAATTGCTTTAGTTGACACAAAAGGAACCGAAGCTGCATCCTGGAGTTTTTCATCTCTTCTTTTACACTGGAACCGCAAACACAATCAAGCGTGTTATGTGCCTTCGATTACTGAATCTAAGGAAACAAGAAAATACAAGTACGGCAACAAAATAATTTTAGGTTCAGGAACTGATTTTCAGTTTTTTTTGAAAGAGATGGCAGCAGGAAACATTTTTTATGATCCTGGCATTAAAATGGAAAATGTGTCAACAAAGCCAAAAATTAAAAAGCGAAGCCAATTCCGAATAAAGTCAAAGAATCTTTCTAACCTATATAGGGAAAGTGACATAGTAGTAGTATAGTAAAATTACTCTTAAAAAAATCACCCTAACGGAGATATATCAATGCGCCAAGAGTGAGTTACGCTAGGATTATTGAAAAGTATTGAGGGCAAACGCTCTAATTGTTTAGACGGTTTTATTAGCTAAATAAATTGTGTTTTTATTCACCCTTTCCTACGTTTTGTGAAAAAGTCGTAGTTCCTAAGCCTTTTTAGTTCGGTAAATTTGTTCCCGATAAAACAAAAAAAACAGTGGGTCGCAACCACTGTCCTTTTCAATGCTAAAAATCCCTAAGCAAGGATTTTGGAGGGCTAATCACCCAACCCGGGCATTGGTCGATAATGAAATCGGGGACAAATTATCCCTTTTATCGAAAACATCAAATTATTGTTAGAAATTTTTTGGTGTAACTGCTTCGGATTGAAGGTGTCGTTCGACAAATTGTAAGTACACCGCCTAAATTCCATTATTATGGCAAAAAATACCAATAGCGGGAACCAGCATGTTGTTCCCAGAGGTAATCAATGGGCTGTAACAGGAGCCGGTAATTCTCGAGCTACCGCAATTGTTCCTACTCAAAGAGAAGCTATAAATGTCGCGAAACCAATCGCCGAAAACCAAGGCGGAGACGTAGTGATACATGGTAGAAATGGTCAAATTCGTGAGCGTAATAGCTACGGAAATGACCCCTATCCACCGAAAGGTTAAAACATTAGTCGCCCCAAATGGGGCGCCTTTTGTTATTTACTTTACATTATTAATTGTTTATAATCAATTCATTATGGGTTATCAATATGGGATAAATATTTGTAGAGAAGCCCTCTGTATACTTTCAACAAATCAAGAGTTTGAAGAAAGGACATCACGAGGGTTTTCCGAAATGAATGTTATTACAGGAAAAGATGTTTCTAAAAAACACTTCAAAGAAATTAAAAGTCAATTTGCAGAATACCTGTCTTTTAAAAATCTATCAGTATCACGAACAGGAGAGCTGGAAAGTAATGATAGAATTACTCATTTGCAAAAATGTGTAACCTCTCTTGTTTTTCTATGCGTTGAAATAATTGAACACAATAGCAGGAATAGCAAGAAGAATTAGATATGAGAACGGTCAACTCCAGCGCACGTTTCTGTGCAAGGAATAGAAAAACCCACGCTTATCGTGGGTTTTCTCTTATTGAAGTGGTGTGGGCCGGGATCCCTGCCTAACGGCAGGCAGGGATCCTTGCGACAACTTCTCTTTTCCATCCCAAAAAACAAAAAACCCCAACATCACTGTCAGGGCTTCCGTGGTGTGGGCCGGTCCCGACGCGTCGGGGGAACCGGCATCAATCAATCTCTATTGAATACGTTTGTCTCAAAATGTATTTGAGCTTTTCCAGGGCGTCCTTATCTTGATGTAGCCGCTTTAAATAG
>JBIPMZ010000142.1:0-6220 GCA_044376165.1 Cyanobium sp. | reverse complement strand
GAGGCCTGGCGGCGAGGTCGTGCGGGGAGCGGGGCGTTGCCGCCAACGCAGACCGCTGGCGGCTGTGGCTGCGGCTGTGTGCCATGCGGTTGTGGAGGCATGCCATGAGCGTTCAGATCGACGAGGTGAACACCACTGTGGACGCCAGGGGCACCGCTCCCGGCGCCGCGGATCGCGATGCCGGGGCCGCCGCTGAAGGTGCCGCTGAGGAGCGACTGGAGGAACTGCGGCCGCTGGTGCGGGCTCTAGTGGCGGAGGAGATCGAGCGCTGGCTGCGCGGCAGGGGGGTGCTGCCATGAGCCAGACGCCGCTGATGGTGAACAGCCGGCCGCAGCTGGCCCTCGATGGCCGCCGCGCCGAGCGGTTGGAGGCCGATCTGATCCGGCTGGAAACCCATGCTGATGCCAGCGGCCTGGCGCGGCTGGAGGCCGTGTTTCTCAACTGGGACAGCAAGGAGCCCGGCGATGCCGTGGATTTCGTGCATTTCGACCGCCAGGCGATCGATTTCGGCCGCCAGCTGCGGGTGAGCTTCGCGGTGGAGCCGCAGCCCCGGGTGGTGTTTGAGGGCCTGGTCACCGGCATGGGGGCGGACTACCCGGAACTGCGCCCACCGGAATTCACCGTTCTGGCCGAGGATCGCCTTCTGGCTCTGCAGCTGCGGCAACGCACCCGGCTGAGCGAGGAGAGTAGCGATGCCGCGATCGTGAATCGGATCGCCGGCGACGCCGGCTTCAGCGCCCAGCTGGCGGGCGGCGACGGCCGGCGGCACCGCCAGCTGCTGCAGGTGAACCAGAGCGAGCTGGAGGCCCTGCGCCAGCGCCTTCCAGACCATCTGCTCCGCTTCAGCAACGGCCAGCTGAAGGTGAGCACCGCCGCCAGCGAGGCGGAGCCCCCGCTCCAGCTCACGCGCCAGAACGAGCTGCTTCGCTTCACCGTGCTGGCGGATCTGGCCCAGCAGCGGGGCGAGGTGCGGGTGCACGGCTGGGATGTGGCTGCCAAGGAGGCGATCCACGCCACGGCCGCCGCAGCGGTGGTGCGGGCGGAGGCCTCCCGCGGGCGGATCGGCCCCGAGGTGGTGGCGGAGGTGTTCAGTGGTGCCGCGGAAGACCTGCACCTTGAGGCGCCGGTCACGCTGGATGAGGCCCGCCAGCGGGCCGAGGCGCGGCTGCGCCAGCGCAGCCGCCGCTTCGTGCGCGGCCGGGGCGTCACCTCCGGCACCCCTGCGTTGCGGGTGGGTTCGCGGCTGGATCTGGTGGATCTGGGGCCCTGGTTCCGCGGCATCTACCTGGTGACGGCTGTGAGCCACCGCTTCGACCAGGCCAGCGGCTACCGCACCCACTTCGAGGCTCAGAGAGCACAGCTGGAGGAGTCGCCATGATCCCCGGCACCGACCCGCAGCAGCTCAGCCAGGGCCCCGACCGTTTGGTGGGGGTGTACCCAGCGCTGGTGACCGATGTGCAGGATCCCGATGGCCAGGGCCGGGTGAAGGTGAGCCTGCCCTTCGTGAATGGAGCCGAGGGTCCCCAGGCGGCGGCCTGGGCCCGGCTGGCCACCTTCATGGCCGGCGCCGATCGCGGTAGCTGGTTCATCCCGGAGGTGAACGACGAGGTGCTGGTGGCGTTCCTCGCCGGCGATGCCCGCCATCCGGTGGTGATCGGCGCCCTCTGGAACGGCGTCGACGCGCCGCCAGAAACGATGGACGCCAACAACAACCTGCGCTCGATCACCTCCCGTTCGGGCCACCGGCTGTTGTTCGACGACAGCCTGGCGGCCGAGAAGGTGGTGCTGGAAACCCAGGGCGGTCATCGCCTGGAACTCGACGACGCCGCTGGGGGCACCGTGACCCTCAGCCACAGCAACGGCGCCAGCATCACGATCGATGTGGCCGGCAAGATCACGGTCACGGCGCTGTCGGAGGTGGCGATCACCGCGCCGGCCGGCATGAGCATCACCGCTCCCACCCTGCGGGTGCAGGCCGCCATGGCGGAGTTCAGTGGGGTGGTGCGCAGCGGCGTGCTGATCACCGGTTCGGTGGTGTCGCCCAGCTACACACCCGGCGTGGGGAACATCTGGTGACCCGCTCGCCCCTGCGATTGACGCTGGCGGCGACGCCACGCACCAGCCGCGAGCAGCTGCGCACCGTGCTGCCCCGCCAGCTCTGGCCGGCGCTGAGTCCACCCGGCTCGGGCGTGCAATCAAGCGGGCCGCTGCTGCTCAGCTTCCACGGCACCACCTTCATGGACAACTGTTTCGCCTGGTTGGCGGGCGAAGGGGATCTGCCGCCGCAGCGGGCCTGGCGCGACTGGTGCGAGCCGCCACTGGCGATGCTGGCCCGAAGCGGCACGGCGGCTTATCCCGCCACGGTCCGACGGGGCCGGCCCTGGGGGCTGCGGGCCGAAAGCGATCCCGGCTTCGCCCGTGGGCTGGCCAGCGATGGCGTGCCTGAAGGGGTACCGCCCTGGCTGCGCAAGCTCTACCTCCCCCAGCACGATCGCTTCACCGTGGTGGTGCTGGAGCTGATCTGCCAGGCGGCGGACTGGCCGCCCCTCGATCGCCGGCGCGTCAAGGAAGCGGGCCTGCTCGTGCGGCGGCTACGGCGCAGCGATCCTGCCGGGGCGGAGGTGTGGGAAGACTGGATTGCCAGCGATCCGCGCCAGGGTCGCTGGGAGGTGCCGTCGCCTGCATGGGAAGAATCAGGCCGCGATCCCGCCGCCCGCCCTGGCCTGGCCAGCCAACCCCTGACCCTGGCGCCCGTCACCCTGGCGGGAGTGGGGAAGCGCTGCCTGCTGCATGGCTACCTGTCGCTCACCAGCGCCGAGCAGGAGGTGCCGACCGCGCCCCCATCGGTGGACAGCCGCGCCGCGGCGGCGAATGCACTCCAAGAGCGGGCGAATGCCCAGTTGATGACTCTGGCGGCGGGAACCGCCACCGTCTGGTTGCCACCTGCGAATTCACTGCTGGAGCTGCTGCAGGACACGCTGCTGTCTGCCCCCCCAGCAGTCAGCGCGGTGGCAGGAGCGCGAACGGCGCTGCAGACGGGGTTGGCCAACAACCCAACCGCACAAATCGCAGGTGTGGATCCGAATTCGTTTCCCTCCAACGAGCTCCTCGATCAGTTGCTTGAGCAAGCCCTGCTGCTGCTCATTGACCAGGGTGCCCTTGACAGCACCCGGTTCACCGCCGATGTGGGCGGGAACGTGGTGAGCGGTGCGGATCTCTGGGGCCAGGGAGCGTCGTCCGTCGTGGCGAAAGGACGCGCCGCGCTCCTAAACCCGGGCCCTGCGGCCACCTCTCCCGTGCCCTCAGGGTTGTCCATCGGCGGAGACGCTGATTGGGACATCCTGGTGCGCGATCGGTTGCAGCAGCTGTTGGACGCCTGGATCAGCGGCCAGCCGTTGCCGATCGTGCCCCAGCCCCCACCCGCCTCGGCACAGCTGAGGCTTGACCGTTTTCGCGAGGCCCTGCTGCCTGCCCTGCTGGCTGCGGCCCTGGTGCGGGCCCGGGGATGCCGGCTGGCCATGGCGGCGGCGATGAATACGGCCCAGGGGGTGCCCACAGCCGAGCTCGATGACCCCGAGGCGGGATCAGCACCACCCCTGCCAAGACGACAACCTCGGGCGCTGCACTCCCTCGCGGACCTGGGGGAGGGGCTGGAAAGCTTCCTGGCCACAGAGCTTGAGCGCGGCACGGGGGGCGGCCTGGTCCCATGGGGCCGCTACACCCCGCCGCCGGATGGCGCACGGCTGCAACGGGTGGATCGCAACTTGCGGGGTCTGGTCGATCATTACGCCCCTTTCGAATCCCAGCTCGCTGAAGCCGGTGCAGAGGTGCGCTTCGAACTGCGGGAGCGGGCCGAAGCCCTCGAAACCCGTCTTGGCGCTGCCTTGAACGTGCTCAGGCAGATCATCGGGCAGCCACCAGGCAACCCCGGTATCCCCAGCTTGATCGAGCTGGGTGTCGATCTGCTCGAACCCCCGGCCACCGGACTGCTGCTGCTCCCCGGGCTGGGCGGGGGACTGGCCAACCGGCTGAGCGACTTCGCCACGGCCGTAGTCAGTCGCTACGACCCGACAGGCACCAACCCCCAGCCCGTGGCCGAAGCCCTGGTGGCCTCCCAGCTGCGCCGGCCCCGCTTCGATGCGCATCACATCTACGCGGTGGAGGCCTGGGTGCGGGTGGCGCCGCGCCGGCCGGGGGAGGTGGAGCGGCTGATCTGGTCGCCCCGCAGCGAGCCGTTCGTGCTGGCCGAGCCGGGCGATCTGCTCGGCAGCCAGCCCCAGGTGGTGCCGCTGCCGGATGTGGGCCGGCTGCTGCGGGATCTGGGGCGCCTGCGCAAGGCCGGTGCCAATCCCTTCCTCACCCTGGTGCCGCCTCCCCGCTCCGGCGCCGAGAGCCGCGGCGGCCTCGATGGCCTGCGGCGCGATTGGGGCCTGGGAACGCCGGTGGCGCTGGTGGCACCGGTGCTGGCGGTGGTGGGGCTGGGGATGCTCAGCGGCGCCCTGCGCACCGTGTCGCGGTTGCCGGGCTTCGCCTGGCTGCGCCAGGTAGTGGTGCGCAGCCCCGCTCCGGAGCGCCGCCCATGACCAGCTCCTCCCCCACCCCCCAACCCGGAGGTCGCCTCGGCCGCGGCCTGCGCTTTCCGCCCCTGCTGCCGCCCGGTTTTGGCTGGGTGAGCGAGGCCGACGCGGTGGAGCAGGCGATCCGCACCCTGCTGCTCACCGAACCGGGCGAGCGGCTGCGGCGGCCCGATTACGGCGTGGGGCTGCGGCGCTGGTTGTTCAGCGCCAACAGCCCAGGGCTGCGCACCCAGATCAGCCGGGCGATCGAGGAGGCTCTGCTGCGCCATGAACCGCGCATCCAGCTGCTGGAGGTGGTGATCTCCAGCGAGGCCTCGCAGCCCACCGTGCTGCTGATCGCTATTCATTACGAGATCAAGGCCCTGCCCGGCCCCCGCAATCTCGTTTTCCCGTTCTATCTGCAGGAGGGAGCGCCATGAGCCTGAGGCCACCACGGCTGGATGACCGCCGCTACGACGACCTGCGGGATGAGCTCATCCGCCGCATTCCCGTGCATGCGCCGGAGTGGACCGACCACAACCCAGCCGATCCGGGCATCGCTTTGCTGGAGCTGTTCGCCGACATGGGCGAAACCCTGCTGGAGCGCTTCAACCGGGTGCCGGAAGCGGCGCGGCTGGCGTTTCTGGAGCTGCTGGGGATGGCTCCGCGGCCCGCCACCGCAGCTGGGGCGCTGGTGCGGCTGACCCTGGCCCGCGGCGAGACCAAAGCGATCCCGGTGGCCTGGAGCCCGTTCGAGCCGCGTCTGCGGGTGGCGGCAGGCCCGCTGGCGTTTGAAGCCACCGAAGAGATCAGCGTGCTGCCTGTGGAGCTGCAGGCCTGGATCAAAGCGCCACTGTCGGTATCCGCCCTGGGGACGCTGGGGTCTCCCGGATCCGCGACCCCCGCCATCCTCGCCGACCTGAGCAACCTGCTGACGACCCATCTGGCCCCACCGCCGCCTCCCCCCGGCAGCGGATCACCCCCGCCAATTCAGTTGCGGTTGGCCGATGCCTACGAGCCGCTCCCCGTGCCACCGGTGGAGGAGGGCCTGCTGCCACCGCCGATCAGCACCTACCAAAGCGTGGATCGCTGGTTGTGGCTGGCCTTGCTGGCGCCGGAATCGTTGGTGAAGGCCAAGACCCGCAAAGCAGACCTGCTGAGCCTGCGGCGTGAGCTCGCCGCCCAGGTGCTCAATCTGGGCGTGCGGGTCGACGCGGCTCTCTGCGGCTCCACCGACCACCACCGCTGCCCCGATGCCGGCTCCGCGCCCGTGCGCTGGCCCCTGGAGTGGCAGATCTCCACCGGGCGCTTCCGGGGCCGGGAGGCGAAGGTGACCCGGGCGCTCTACGTGCCCCTGGAGGTGATGCGCGATGGCAGTGATGGCTTCCGCCGCAGTGGCTGCGTGCGCCTGCGCCTGCCCGCCAATTCCGCCAGCGGCGACCCTGGCCTGGGCAGCTGGACCGCCGAGAGTTTCAGCCCCCCTGATCCCGATCTGCTCGGCATCGGCGAATTGCCACCAGCTCTGCCGAACGAGCGGGATGGCGAGCGGCTGCTCGCCTGGATCCGGGTGCGCCGCCGCGACCCCAGCCATCCGCCCCTGAAGGTGCGCTGGCTTGATGTGAACGTGGTGCCGGTGGAGCAGGCGATTCGCCTGGAAGCACAGG
>JBIPMZ010000141.1:0-6272 GCA_044376165.1 Cyanobium sp. | reverse complement strand
CAAACCCTCCGCCTGTTCGCGGAAGGAGGCCTTCATCGTATCGAAATCGATGTGGCCCAGGGTTGGCAGCTTGGTGGTGGGCCCCATCGAGCCGGCCACAAAGCGGGGGTGGTCGGGTGTGCTGTAGCGATCCGCCATCTCCCGTGCCAGTTCGGCGGCCCGTTTGTTGAGAGCAAAGGTCTGATCCTGGAGGTCATACTCCGCCAGCACGATCGACGTGGCCCCGAAGGTATCGGTCTCGATGACATCGCAGCCCACCTCCAGGAACTGACGATGCACAGCCTGCACCGCATCGGGGCGGGTGAAGACGAGGTTCTCGTTGCAGCCCTCCAGGGCCAGACCGCCGAAATCCTCGGCGGTGAGGTCCATCTGCTGCAGCGACGTACCGGTAGCGCCATCAAAAACAAGCACCGGCTGCTCCGGAGAATGCAGCCGCTCCAAAAACCCGATGCGCTGCGCAGCGCATCGGACGGGGGGCGCCTGCAGCGCCGAGGGTCCCTGGGCAGCGGTAACGGCCATCAGTCGTCGAGGCGGATCCTGGTGATCCAATGTTCATACTCGGAATCTCCGCCTTCCGTGATCGCGGTGAGGCGGTCCCTCAGCCGTTCCATGATCGGCCGTGGCCCATGGAGGTCGGTGGTTTCGATCCGGCGGATCGGGGTCACCCGCGCGGCGGTGCCGGTGAGAAACACCTCATCGGCGACGAACAGCTCGGTTTTGTCCACGGCCCTCTCCAAGACAGGGATCCCCATCGCCCGCGCCAGCTCGAGAACGCTGGCGCGGGTGATGCCCTCGAGAATGTCCTGGTCCACCCCCGGTGTGATCAGCACACCGTCGCGCACAAGGAAGAGATTCATGCCGCTGGCCTCGCTCACCTTGCCGCGGCTGTTGAGCAACAGGGCTTCATCGAAGCCGCTGCGCACCGCCTCGGTTTTGGCCAGGGAGCTGGTGATGTAGGCGCCGCTGATCTTGCCGCGCAGCGGGAGGGAACGATCCTCCTGGCGGGTCCAGCTGCTGATGCGACAGCTGACCCCATCCGGCGAGAGGTAATCGCCCAACTCGATTCCGTAGATCAAAAAATCGGTCTTGATATCGTGCAGTCGTGGGGCAATCCCCAGGTCGCTGGTGTAGACGAAGGGCCGCATGTAAAAGGGGCATGCAGGGCGGTTGGCCCGTAAAAATGCGGAAATCGCCGTGTGAACGGTTTGCTCCGGCAGCTCATGCAGCAGCAGCCGGGCGCTCTGGCTCAACCGCCGGGCGTGCCGGTCGGCTCGGAACAGCAGCACCTCCGCGGGGTCGTTGGGATTGGGAATGCCGCGCATCCCGCCGAAGGCACCGGTGCCGTAGTGGAGGGCATGGGTGGCCACCGAGAGGGTCGCCTCCTCGAAGGGCACACACTGGCCGCCAAACCAGGCATAGGGCAGAAATTGGTGCATGGGGGGGCGGAGGCGTCAGCCCGATCTTCTCACTGAGACCAGCAGGATGGGGGCATGCACAGGCTTGCAGCGATACCCGGCGAGAGCGAACCGCTCGACGGCTCCCCCCCCTTCGTGGAGCAGCCGCCCGCCGAAGCGGTGCTGCTCAGCAGCGCCGACACCGACCTGTTGGCCCTGGAGGCGCTGCTGCGGCGAGAACCGGAGCGGCTCGGTTTCGCCCTGCGGGGGCTGAACCTGGCGGCCCTGGGTCACCCCGCCGTCCTCGACCACTACGTCGCCTCCACGTTGGAGCGGGCACCGACGCGGATCGTGGTGGTGCGGCTGCTCGGGGGCCGCGGGCACTGGAGTTACGGACTGGAGCGCCTCCAGGCCTGGGCGGGACGCCCCGCTTCGGGGGGGGGGGCTCGCCAGCTGCTGGTGCTGGCGGGGACCGTGGAGGAGGAGGAAGCCCTGGCGGCCCTGGGCACGGTTCCCCCGCCCCTCGCGCTGGGTCTGGCCCGTTGCCTGCGGGAAGGCGGGCCCGACAACCTGGCCGCCTTCCTGGCCTGCCTGCGGGAGCTGGGCAACGGCAGCCTTCCAGACCCACCGACGCCGCGCCCCCTCGCCGATCCCCACCCCTACGACTGGCGGGACGAGCCCGGGCCGCGGGTGGGGCTGATCCTCTACCGCTCGTGGCTGCAGGCGGGCGATCTGGCCTTCGCCGAAGCCACCCTGGCGGCCCTGCGGGCGGCGGGACTGGCGCCGCGCCTGCTATGGGTCAGCGGTCTGCGGGAGGCCGCCGTGCAGCGGGGCGTGGGCGACCTGCTGGCCCGGGAGCGCGTGGAGGTGGTGCTCACCGCCACCGGCTTCGCCTCGGTGCGGTTCGAGGAGGCCGGGCTCGGCGCCCCGCTGTGGGATCAGCTGGGGGTGCCGGTGCTTCAGCTCCTGGCCAGCAGCCGGCCGCGCCGGGCCTGGCAGGCCAGCCCGATCGGCCTGGGACCCCTGGATCTCAGCCTGCAGGTGGTCTTGCCGGAACTGGACGGCCGGTTGACCACCCGCATTGGCGCCTTCAAGGAATCCCGAAGCCGCAGCGAGAACCTCGCCACCGCCCTGCACCAGTCGCAGCCGGATCCGGCGCGGCTCGCCTGGGTGGCCCAACTGGCAGGCGCCTGGGCCCGGCTGCGGCGCACCTCGGCCGGGCATCGGCGGATCGCGCTGGTGCTGGCCAATTACCCCACCCGCAACGGCCGGCTCGCCAACGGCGTCGGGCTCGACACCCCCGCCAGCGCGGCGGCCATGCTGCGCTGGCTAGCGGAGGAGGGCCATCACCTGGGGGAGGCCCCCCTGCCGGCGGACGGCGACGCCCTGCTCCACGCCCTGCTCGCCCGCCGCAGCAACGATCCCGAGAGCGACCACCGCCCGGCCCTCGCCCATCTCCCCCTGGCCGCCTACCGGGCTTGGTACGACACCCTGCCGGCTGACGGGCGGGAGCGGCTGGAGACCTTCTGGGGCCCACCGGAACAGGATCCGGGGGTGGAGCCGATTCCGGGGGGTGCCCCTGCCCATCCGGCCGTTCTCGGTTTTCCCGTGCGCGGCTTGCGGTTCGGAAACGTGACCCTGCTCGTGCAGCCGTCCCGGGGGTACGAGCGCGATCCCTCCCTCAGCTATCACAGCCCGGATCTGCCCCCCACCCACGCCTACCTGGCCCAATACCTCTGGTTGCGGGAGAGTTTCGCGGCCCAGGTGGTGGTGCACGTGGGCAAGCACGGCAATTTGGAATGGTTGCCCGGCAAAGGGGTGGGACTGAGCGAGGCCTGTTTCCCGGAGTGGGCTCTCGGAGCCCTCCCCCACCTCTATCCGTTCATCGTGAATGATCCGGGGGAGGGGAGCCAGGCCAAGCGCCGCGCCCAGGCCGTGATCCTCGATCACCTCACCCCGCCCCTGGGGCGCGCCGGGCTGCATGGCGAGCTGCTGGCTCTGGAAGCCCTCCTGGATGAGTACTGGGAAGCGAGCCAACTGGGGGCCGAGCGACAGGAGAGCCTGCGGCGGGAGCTGCTGGGGCGGCTGGAGGCGTTGCAGCTGCCCAGCGATGGCCCCTCCCTGGAAGGGCGTCTGGAGGCGGCCGATGGCTACCTCTGCGAACTGAAGGAGGCGCAGATCCGCCTCGGACTCCATACCTTCGGGCAGCTGCCCGAGCCGGAGCGGTTGGCCGAACTGCTGCTCTGCCTGGCCCGTGCCCCCGTCCCGGGTCAGCCCGGGCTGGTGCAGGCCCTGGCGCTCGACCTGGGCCTGGCGCTCGACCCCTGGGCCGACCCCGAGGAGGCACGGCTCGCCCCGGAGGACCGGCGACGGCTGCTGCCTCGGGATCGTGCCCCCCTGGGGGATGCCCCCGGCGGGGAGGAAATCTCCCCCGAAGACCTCCCCCTGCGAAAGGTGGGGGATGCCGTGGCGCGGCTGGAGGAGCTCGCCCTGGCGCTGGTCCGACGGGAGCTGGGGCTGCCCCCGCAGGGGCAGGGGATCCCCGGCACCCCCTCCGCCCCCGGTTCGCAAACCCGCCGGGCCCTGGCCCACCTCCGCCAGCGGCTGCTCCCGCCGTTGCTGGCCTGCGGGGAGGCGGAGCGGCGCGCCTTTCTCACCGGTATTGCCGGGGGGCGCATCGCCGCCGGGCCCTCCGGGGCCCCCACCCGCGGGCGCCCCGATCTGCTGCCCACCGGCCGCAACTTCTACAGCGTGGATCTGCGCGGGCTGCCCAGCGAGGCCGCCTGGGACCTGGGGCGGCGCAGCGCCGAGCTGTTGCTGGAGCTGCATCGTCAGGAGGAGGGGGACGACCTGCGCCGCCTGGCCCTCTCGGTCTGGGGCACGGCGACGATGCGCAATGGAGGCGAGGACATCGCCCAGGCCCTCGCCCTGATGGGGGTGCGGCCCGTCTGGGACGGCCCAACGCGCCGCATGGTCGACCTGGAGGTGATCCCCCTGTCCCTGCTCGGGCGGCCGCGGGTGGACGTGACGCTGCGGATTTCGGGGCTGTTCCGCGACGCCTTTCCCCAGTTGGTGGCCTGGATGGACCGGGCCAACCGCCGCATCGCCCGCCTGGACGAACCGGAGGCCATGAACCCCCTGGCGGCCGCGGCTCGGCGGGAGGGGGACTGCGGGCGCGTGTATGGCTCGGCGCCGGGGGCCTACGGGGCCGGGCTGCAGGGGTTGATCGACAGCGGCCAGTGGCGGGACCGCGGCGACCTGGGGGAGGCGTTCCTGGCCTGGAGCGGCTGGCGCTACGGCGGGGATCCCGCGCGCGACGGCGACGCGGTGGACGGGGAGACGATCGCGGTGCGGGCCGATCGGCCGGGGCTGGAGCGGCGCCTGGCGGCCGTGCAGGTGGTGCTCCACAACCAGGACAATCGGGAGCATGACCTGCTGGATTCCGATGATTACTACCAGTTCCAGGGGGGTCTAAGCGCCGCGGTGGAGAAGCTGGGCGGCGCCCGCCCGCGCCTCTGGTTTGCCGACCACTCCCGTGCCGGACGTCCGCGCCTGCATCCGGTGGAGAAGGAGATCGACAAGGTCGTGCGCTCCCGGCTGCTCAATCCGCGCTGGATTCACGCCATGCAGGAGCACGGCTACAAGGGGGGATTTGAGATGGCGGCCAGCCTCGACTACCTGTTTGCCTACGACGCCAGCACAGGCAGGGTTCCCGACTGGAGCTACGCGGCGCTTTGGGAACGGTGGCTGGCGGATCCGGGCGTGTTGGCCTTTCTGCGCCGTTCCAATCCCTGGGCGCTGCGGGACATGGCCGAGCGGATGCTGGAGGCCCACACCCGCGGGCTGTGGGAGGGGGCGAGCCCGGCACAACTAGCCTCCCTGGGCCAGCTGCTGTTGAGCAGCGAAGCCCTCACCGAAACCCACGGGGAGTCGGTGAGGGCTACGCCCTCCCAAACGGGGGAAGGGGCCGGCTGAAGGGGGCCGCTTCAGAAAGTCGCCCTCGGAGAGCGGGCTCCAGGAAGGTCTTTCCCCGGCCTCTTGGGCTCAGAGATTGAGATCGCGAGCCATCGACTTGAAGGGGTCGATGGCTCCGGGCTTGGCCCCGCCCGGGGCAGGGCTGGAGGGATCGGACTCCTCTTTGGGTTTGCGCAGGGTGGCCGGGGCCACACCGGGGGCATTCACCGCGACGGCGGAGCCCCGCATGCGCTGATCCAACTCCGCCTGGCTGATCTGCTTGGCGAAGGTTTTTTTCACGGGCTTCGGCACACCATCGGTGAGCTTCACCTCGGCTTCGCTGGGGTTGATGCCGGCCAGGCCCGGGGTCATCTTCTCCAGCCGGGCCTCCATCGAGGCCACCTCCGCCACCATCTCCTTCTCACCGGGGCTGTCGGAGGTGCCGGGGAAGGTGTGGCGGATGGTGTTCGAGCGACGCATGAATTTCACGTCCCCCAGGCTCTTGGCGCTGTCGGCGTCCAGGAAGAAGGCATCGTCCTTGTTGGAGGGGTTGGCCTCGGCGGCGCTGCCGGCGACCTTCGGGCTGGAGGCGCCGGGAGCCTTGGCCCGGAAGCGATCGAACAGTCCCATCGCAGATGTTCGGTGACGGTCAGCAAACCCTAGCGGCCATCGAGCACCAGCCCGTGGGTATCGGTGCCACAGCTCATCAACAGGCCCCGGCGCCGCAGCTCGCTGGCGATCGCCTCGCACACCCGGGGGGTGGGCTGCCAGCGGGGCCCCATGCTGTAGTCGTACCACGCCTCGGCCCCATCGAATCCCAGGTCGGCCGCTGCCGCCAGCAGGCGTTCGTAGGGCAGGCGGTAGCGGGCGGGATGGGCCAGCAGCGCCAGGCCACCAGCCGCCTGGATCGCCGCCAGCACCGCG
>JBIPMZ010000140.1:0-6292 GCA_044376165.1 Cyanobium sp. | reverse complement strand
GATTCCCCTCTCCTCAGCCGCAGCCGGGCCCGCTGGCCACGGCAGAGGCCGCGGGAGAGCGGCAGCCGCACTCGCAGCCGCTCCTCGCCGCACTGCACCAGGTAGATCCAGTCGCGTCCCTGAAACTCCCTTCCCAGCACCAACGCGTCGCCCTCCTCCGCGGGCTCCAGCTCCAGAGTTTCGGGCAGGAGCAGCACCTCCAGGGATTCCGCCGCTGGAATCATCCCCGTTTCGGGAACCAGGGTTCCCAGGCTGGTGCACACCCCCCTCCCCTCCCGTCGCGCCGGCAGCAGGTTGGCTTGGAGCACGAAGCGGCCGACGAAGGCGGAGGCGGGTGCCTGCACCAGCTCCAGCGGCGTGGCGCACTGATGCAGGCGCCCATTCCCCAGCACGGCCACGCGATCGCAGATCGCCAGGGCCTCCTCGGGATCGTGGGTGACCATCAGGCCGCCGGCTCCACCTTCCGCCAGCGCCGACGGCAGCTCGGACCGCAGCCGCAGCCGCACCTCCACATCCAGGTTGGAGAACGGTTCATCCAGCAGGATCAGGGCGCTGCCGGGGGCCAGGGCTCGGGCCAGGGCGAGCCGCTGCCGTTGGCCACCCGAGAGTTCGTGGGGGAAGCGATGGCGGAGCTCCCCGAGACCCAGCAGGTCGAGCAACCGTGCCGCCCGGCCTCTGTCTTGGCCCCGACGCAGGCCAAAGCAGGTATTGCCCCAGGCATCGAGATGGGGAAAGAGGGCGTAGTCCTGGAACACCATGCCCACGCCGCGCCGCTCGGGCGGCAACCACCGCTGGGGACCGGCCACCTCCCGTCCATCGATGAGGATGCGCCCCCGCCAGGGGCGCTCAAAGCCGGCGATCAGGCGCAGCAGGGTGGTCTTGCCGCAGCCGGAGGGACCCAGCAATCCCACCAGCTCCCCCTGGCGCAGGGAGAGATCGATGCCCTGCAGGGTGGCTTCGCGCTCCGTCCTGCCGGGATAGCAGTGCCAGAGATCCTGCAGCTGCACGTGCTCGTCGATGGGGAAAGTCATAGGCTCAACTCGCATCCTTTCATCGCGAGGGGCACCGCCGTGGCCGCCGACCCCACCCCTGCACCCGTCCACTCCGCCAGCGCACCGACGCCCGTCGGGCCCTACAGCCAGGCGGTGAAAGCCGGTGGGATGCTCTTCTGCTCCGGTCAGATCGCCCTCGATCCCCAGAGCGGGGTGCTTGTGGGGGAGGGGGATGTGGAGGCGGAAACCCGTCAGGCGCTGGCCAACCTCCAGGCGGTGCTGGAGGCCGCCGGCTGCGGCACCGAGCGGGTGGTTCGCACCACGGTGTTCCTCACCGATCTGGCCGACTTCGCGACCGTCAATGCGATCTACGCGGAGACCTTCGGCGCCGGGGTCGCCCCCGCCCGGGCCTGTGTCGAGGTGGCGGCCCTGCCGAAGGGCGCACGGGTGGAGATCGACGCCATCGCCCTGCTTCCTTGACCCCGGCAGGGCTCCGCTGAGGCCCCTCAGGCCGGGCGCACCACCCGGAAGGTGAGATTCAACCGCTCCGCAGCTCTGCGGCGCCGGCGCGGTACGGCGTGGTGCCAGTGCCGCTGGGTGGGGGGATCCATCACCAGGAGATCGCCGTCGGCCAGCTCCAGCGCCAGAGCCCCGCAGCCGGTGGCCGCCGAACCGGGCCGCGGCCGGAACCGGAAGGTGCGAGTCGCCCCGAGGCTGAGGGAGGCGATGGGGGCCTCCGGCACCAGCTCGGGTTCATCGTCGGCATGCCAGCCCATGGCGTCGTCGCCGTTGCGGTACCGGTTGGCCAGCACGGAATTGAACCGCCAGCCCAGCTGTTGCTCCAGCAGACCGCGCAGCTGCAGCAGGGGAGGGGTCCAGGGGCCGGGACGGTGCTCCACGCCGCTGTAGCGATAGGAGCAGCCAGCATCGGCCAGCCAGCAACAGAGCCGGGGCACCGCATGCTCACGGCCGTGCAGACGCACCCGTGGCTGGCTCCAGGGCAGCGCCTGGCGAAGGTGGGGCTCCAGCTCCGCCGCCTCCAGGCCGGCCGCCGGCCCGATCTGCAGCAGCCAGCCCGGCCAGTGCCGCAGCAGCAGGCCCGCCGCCGAGAAAGGGAGCGGCGCCGCGATGGGGAGGCTCGGCGGGGCCAAGGGAGCGGGTACGGCGTTGGGGGCCAAGGGCAGCAATCATGGCCTCTGGCCCTGCCTGCCCCATGGAAACCCCCTTCGGCCTGTGGTCCCCAGAGGTGGTCGTGATGACGCCGGCTCGCTTCGAGGACGCGATGGCGGCGGTGCTGGCCGTGCAGCGCCTGCGGACGGTGGTGCTACAGCTGGGGGGGATGGAGCCGGCGGAGGCGCAGCGCACCATCGACTTCGTTTCCGGTGGTGTGTACGCGCTGGATGGCCAGTCGGAGCGCCTGGGCGAAACGGTTTTCCTGTTTGCCCCCGCCCTGGTCACGATCCACCGGGGGGGGGCCGAACCCCGCGATGCCTGAGCCCCTTTTGCGCGGCATCGATGGCTGCCGCGCCGGCTGGCTGGTGCTCAGCCGGCCCGACGATGGCAGCCCGGGGCCCTGGCGGCAGGTGTGGGCTGCCCTGGTGCCCGACGCCGAGGGGCTGGCGGCCGGAGCCTTTGCCGCGATCAACGCCATCGACATCCCCATCGGCCTGAGCGAAGGCCAGCCTCGCCGCTGCGATCGGGAGGCCCGCCAGCGCCTGGGGCCGCGGCGCAGCAGCGTTTTTGCCGCACCGCCGCGGCCGGTGCTCGCCGCCGCAGACCATGGGGAGGCCTGCCGCATCGGTCGCCGCCTGGCGGGGCGGGGGCTGAGCCTGCAGAGCTGGCACATCCTGCCGAAGGTGCGCCAGGTCGATGGGCTGCTGCGGCGCCAGCCCTGGCTCCTCCCCCGCTTCCAGGAGGTGCACCCGGAGCTGGCCTTTCTCGACTGGAATGGCGGTTGTCCCCTCCCCCACGGCAAGCGCAGCCGCGAGGGGCGGGCCGAGCGCCTGGCGCTGTGCGAGGAGCTCTTCCCCGGCGTTTGGGCCTCGCTCCGCCCTCGCTTCCGGAGGCGCGAGGTGGCCGACGACGACATCCTCGACGCCCTGGCCCTGCTGCGCAGCGCGGCCCGGCTGGCGCGGGGCGAGGCGGTGGTTCTGCCGCAGGGGCTGCAGGAATGGGACCGCTGCGGCCTGCCGATGCGCATCGCCTACTGAGGGGCGGGCAAGGCCCCGGACCCGCCCCCCCTTGTGGAACTGCCGCAGCGCCGCCAGGATCGGCGAGCGCCTCTGCTGTGAAGTCCGTGGGACTGACCCCCTGGCTTGGCGCTCTGCTCCTGGCCGCTGCGCTCGAGCCCGCCAGCGCCGGAGCGGCACCTGGGGCGACCAGCGGCCGGATGATCCTGGTGCGCACCACGCGCAGCCTGCCCGTGAGCGGGGATCCGGTCTGGGAGCTGCACTTGTCCTTGCCGGGTCAGCCCTTGCGGAGCTACGAGGCGCTGGTGGGTAGGGCCGGCCGGCAGGAGGGGGATCGCCAGCGACTGGGCAGCCAGGCTCCTCTGCCTCGGGGCCTCTACCAGGTGACCCAAATCGAGCCGGTGGGCGAAGGGGAGGATCCGGAGCTGGGCCGCTTGGTCTGGATCGGCTTGGAGCCCCTGTTCCCCACCGCTCGCAAGGGGTTGGGCATCCACCACGACCCGAGTGCGGGACGGGGGAGGCGCAGCGGCACCGACGGATGCATTGGCCTGATTCACGGCAACGACCTGCTGGTGCTGGGAGACCTGCTGCAACGCAGCGGCACCCGTGAGCTGGAGGTAAGGGATTGAATGGTTCTTTCCATCCTTTGGAAGCGCCGCCTCCCCCGGGCTGCGCTTCCTCTTTTTTGGGTAGGGGAAGAAACGCTCTGCAGACCCTTGGTTGGCTGGGCCGGCGTTGGATTTTTGCGCCTTCTTTGGCGGTCTCCCCTTCGGGCTTGCCCGGTTGAAGACCGCCACCGGCCGGAAGCGGATCCCGCCAGGGGAACAACACGACGTGGTCTCCGCCGGGGAGCTCACCCCGAGTGGCTCTGCCAGCTCCCCGAATAGCTCTGCCAGCTTCTCCGGAGAGGGGCGGCGGAGCGCAGCGGGGGGCTACAACGCCATCCCCGGGGCCCTCGTAGCGCCTCCTCCGGCTGCTGGTGGGGATCTTAATCTCCAATCCAGCCGGGACATATCAACAGAGAATTAATAAGGTGTCCATCATTTGAATGAACCGTGGTGACGTTGAATGGCCAGGGCTGAAACCTTGGCTTCCGGATCTACGCCTTCGAAGGTGGGGGGCAGCCAGACCCGAACCACCATCAGCAACGCGGCGGTGGCAAGAAAGAGGCATACCGCCAGGATCTGCCGCCAGTCGGTCTCCAGGACCCCTCGCACAATCACCTCGCGCAAAACGGATACAATGGCGATTTCTACGGAAACGCCAATCGACACCCGTTGCTCCTGCAGGTAGATGATCAGCAGGCGGAAGAGCTCTACCAGAATCAGAATGAAAAGGATGTCTGCGGTGATGGCATGAAATTCAGGACGCTGCAGGAGAGACGTGAAGATCTGCTGCAACTGCAAGGCCATGACGCAGAAGAGTCCCAGACAGAGAGAGACGGCAATCAGGTCTTGCACCGCCTCCAGCGATTGCACGAGTTGAGGGCGGCGAAACAGCTGATGCCAAGCCCGCCCCCCGGGGTCGAGGGGAAAGGAATTGGGGCTGGCCGCTGCCTCCAGCGGGTTGGCGGGGGGAAGCGGGGCCTCGGGGAGGGTCTCCGGGAGGGGCGGGGCGGGAGGGGAAACAGATTGCATCGGTGAATCGCCAGGACCCGGAGATTACGGAAGCCGCACTTATCGGTCAATGCATCTCCCATAGGGCTTGCTGATCTCAATGATGGGGCCGGGCCCAGGAGAGCCGGGGCGGGGCGGCCGGGAACCGCGGCGACGAGGCCCCAAGAGCCTCAAGAATTGTTACGGTTGGGTAACTCTTTTGCCCCTTCGAGTCCCCATGCGCTGGACCTCCGCTGCCATTCCCGATCAAGCGGGGCGCGTTGCCCTCGTCACTGGCGCCAGCAGCGGCATTGGCTTGGAGACGGCTCGGGCCCTGGCCGCTCGCGGGGGCACCGTGATCCTCGGCTGCCGCTGCCGCGAGCGGGGCGAGCGGGCCCGCCAGGAGCTTCTTGCCGCCACGGCCGCCGGTGGCGCCATCGATCTGCTCGACCTCGACCTCGCCGATCTGGCCTCGGTCCGCCGCGCCGCCGCGGAGCTGGCGGACACCTACGGGCGGCTCGACCTCCTGATCAACAACGCCGGGGTGATGGGCCTGCCCCGCTCCCTCACCCGCGATGGTTTCGAACGCCAGTTCGGCACCAACCACCTCGGTCACTTCGCCCTCACCACCGCCCTGCTTCCCCTGCTGCAGCACCGCCCCGCGGCCCGGGTGGTGACGGTCACCTCCGGCGCCCAGTTCTTCGGGCGCCTCGACTTCGAAGACCTGCAGGGCGAACGCCGCTACGACCGCTGGAAGGCCTACGCCCAGAGCAAGCTGGCGAATGTGGTCTTCGCCCTGGAACTGCAGCGACGACTGACGGCCACCGGTTCCACGGTTCTCTCCCTGGCGGCCCATCCGGGCATCGCCCGCACCAACCTTCAGCCGGCTTCGCTGGCGGCCAGCGGCTCCTGGGCCGAGCGCCTGGCCTACCGCCTGATGGCCCCCCTGTTCCAGAGCGCCGCCATGGGGGCCCTGCCCCAGCTCTACGCCGCCACGGCCCCCGAAGCCCGCCCGGGCGGTCATTACGGTCCAGACCAACTGGGGGGCGTGCGCGGCTGGCCCACCGAAGCCCGCACCGCCCCCGCAGCCCGGGACCTGGAGCAGGCCCTCCAGCTCTGGCAGGTGAGCGAGGAGCTGTGCGCGAAGCCCCGGCGGGAAGCCGTCGTCGCCGTTCCCCCCTCACCCCTCTCCACGGCCGCCTGAGCAGCCGGTGCGCTCAGGGCGCCTTCGCACCAAACCACTGTCGATACCAGCGTTCCATCTGCTCGATCTCCACGCTCTGCACGCGCACCATCGCCGCCTCCAGCCTGCGCAGCTCCGGATGCTGGGTTGCCCCCTCGTGATGGGGAATCATCATCAGGATGAAGTGGGCATCAGCCGAGCGCTGCCTCATCGGCCAGGATCCATCGGGTTAGCACCCATGGCAAGGGCGGGAAGCGATCCGACCATCAGGCAGGTCGCCAGGGCCAGAGCCACCGGACCCCGGCTCCGGCCGCCGCGCAAGTTCTGAAGAGG
>JBIPMZ010000138.1:0-6300 GCA_044376165.1 Cyanobium sp. | reverse complement strand
TGGTGCCGCGCGGCACCACCTGCCTCGTGGAGGCCGCCATCCGGCCGGTGCTGCACCGCTACCTGGCCACCCTGCAGGCCGAATTGGGGCCGGCCACCCGCCTGCGGGTGATGACCTCCTCCGGCGCCCTGCGCGCCCCGGAGCTGCTGCTCGCCAAGGACACCATCCTCTCCGGCCCCGCCGGCGGCCTGGTCGGCGCCGCCGCCGCCGCCCGCCTGGCGGGCCTGGGCGATGGGCCGCTCCTCGGCTTCGACATGGGCGGCACCTCCACCGATGTCTTCCACCTGGAGGACGCCGGTCCGGAGCTGGGGGGCGAGCGCCGCGACGAAACCGAAATCGTGGGGTTGCGGCTGCAGGCGCCGATGCTGCCGATCCACACCGTCGCCGCCGGGGGCGGATCGGTGCTGGCCTTGCGCGACGGACGCCTCACCGTGGGGCCCCGCTCCGCCGGTGCCGATCCCGGCCCCGCCTGCTACGGCCACGGCGGCCCCCTCACCCTCACCGATGCCCACCTGTTGCTCGGCCGCCTGCCGGTGGCGGCCCTGCCAGCGGTGTTCGGACCCGACGGCAAGCAAGCCGCGGATCGGGCGGTGGTGGTCCGCGGCTTCCGCGACCTGGCGGCTTCCCTGGCCGCCTCTGGAGGCCCTTCCCTCCCTGCGCCGACGCCGGAATCCCTCGCGCAGGGGGCGCTCACGATCGCGGTGGAGCGCATGGCGGAGGCGATCCGGCGCGTTTCGATCCAGCGGGGCCACGACATCCGCGGGGCGCTGCTGGTCTGCTTCGGCGGCGCCGGCGGCCTGCACGCCTGCGCCCTGGCAGCCCGCCTTGGGCTCGAGCGGGTGCTGCTGCCCCCCCTCGCCGGTGTGCTCTCGGCCTGGGGCATCGGTCTGGCGCCCCAGGAGCTGCGGCGGGAGCTCTCCGTGCGCCGGCCGCTCCAGCCCCAGCTCCTGCCCGAGCTGCGCGCCGCGGCGGCGGAGCTGGCGGCGGCGGCGGCGGCCGATCTGCGGGGCGCCGGCGATCTGGCGGCCGACGGGCAACCCCGGGTTCGGCAGCGGCTGGAGCTGCGGGTCCCCGGCCGCGAGCGGGGGTTGGAGGTGGAGGGGCCCGGGTCGGCGGATGGGCGGGGCCCGGCGGCTGAAGTGGACTCGCTGCGGGCGCGGTTTGCGGCGTTGCATCGGCGCCGCTTCGGCTACGGGGTGGAGGACGAAGCCCTGGTGGTGGAACGGCTGGTGGTGGAGGTGGCCGCCCCGGCTGGCCCGCTGGAGTCGCCCCGCATCGCGGAGGCCGGCCCCGAGGGCGCCCACGGCGCCCCCATCTCCCTCTGCCTGCCGGCCGCCTGCGGCGAAGGGATGGAGTGGGGGTCGGCGCCCCTCTGGCAGCGCGGGGAGCTGCCGGAGGGGCAGCCCCTGCCGGGGCCCGCGCTGGTGGTGGACAGCACCGGCACCCTGGTGCTGGAGCCCGGCTGGTCCGCCTGCCGCCTGCCCGGCGGGGAGCTGCTGCTGGAGAGGGTCTCCGCCCCGCCACCGCCCGCCGGCCCGGCCCTCACCGCGGCGCCCGATCCGGTTGGGTTGGAGCTCTACAACCATCGCTTCACCGCCATCGCCGAGCAGATGGGGGTGCGGCTGCAGCAGAGCGCCCGCTCGGTGAACATCCGCGAGCGCCTCGACTTCTCCTGCGCCCTCTTCGACGGCGACGGCCAGCTCGTGGCCAACGCCCCCCACATCCCCGTCCACCTCGGCTCGATGGGGGAGAGCGTGCGCTGCCTGCGGGATGCGGTGGCCCGCGGTCTGCTGCCGCCCCCGGGCCCCGGCGATGCGATCGCTGCCAACGATCCCTTCCACGGTGGCACCCACCTCCCCGACATCACGGTCATCACCCCCGTCTTCCCCGCCGCCGCCGCCAGCGCCGACGGGGCGGGCGCCGCACCGCTGTTTTATGTGGCCTGCCGCGGGCATCACGCCGATGTGGGGGGGCTCACGCCCGGCTCGATGCCCCCCTTCAGCCGCACCCTTGCCGAGGAGGGGCTGCTGCTCGATAACGTCCCGCTCCTGGTGGGCGGCGTGCTGCAGCGCGACGCCTGGCTCCAGCGCCTGGAGGCCGGTCCCTATCCGGTGCGCAACCCGGAGCAGCTGCTCGCCGACCTGCAGGCCCAGCTCGCCGCCAACCGGCTTGGGATGGAGGAACTGCAGCGGCTGATCGATCGGCAGGGGGAGGCGGAGGTGCGCGCCTACATGTCCCATGTGCAAACCAACGCAGCCGAAGCGGTGCGGCGCTGCCTCAGCGCCCTTCCCGACGGCGCGCACCGGGTTGAGCTCGATGACGGGGCGGTGATTCGGGTGGCGGTGCGGATCGACCGCCAGGCGCGCCGCGCCCGCGTCGATTTCTCCGGCACCTCCGCCCAGCAGCCGGGCAACCGCAACGCGCCGCTGGCGATCACCCGCGCCGTGGTGCTGTACGTGTTCCGCTGCCTGGTGGGGGAAGCGATCCCGCTGAACGCCGGCTGCTTCGCGCCGATCGAGCTGGTGGTGCCCGAGGGCTGTCTGCTCCATCCCCGGCCCCCGGCGGCGGTGGTGGCCGGCAATGTCGAAACCTCCCAGGCCGTCGCCAACGCCCTCTTCGGTGCCCTCGGCGTGATGGCCGCCGCCCAGGGAACGATGAACAACCTCAGCTTTGGCGACGCCCAGCACCAGTACTACGAAACCCTCTGCGGCGGCACCGGCGCTGGCCAGCTGGCGGAGGGCCGCGGCTTCGCCGGCGCCAGCGCCGTCCAAAGCCACATGACCAACTCGCGCCTCACCGATCCCGAAATCCTGGAAGCCCGCTTCCCGGTGCGGTTGGAGCGTTTCGCCCTCCGCCGCGGCAGCGGTGGCGCGGGCCGCTGGCGCGGCGGCGACGGGGTGGTGCGCGAACTGCGCTTCCTCGTGCCGATGACCGTGGCGCTCCTCACCGGCTCCCGCCGGGTGCCGCCCTTCGGCTTGGCCGGCGGCGAACCCGGCCGCTGCGGTCGCAATGCCATCGCGCGGGCTGCCGGCGACTGGCAGGAACTGCCCGGTTGCGCCGAGCTGGCGGTGGAGCCGGGCGACCGGCTGCGCCTCGAAACGCCGGGGGGCGGCGGCTTCGGCCCACCGACCCCCAAGCCCTGAGGCCCCCCGTGCCGCCCCTCCTTCTGCGGCCTCCGCGGCCGTGGGGCGAGCCGACGGGTTTCGAAAGGGAGGCTTCTGATTTAGGAACGATTCCGTTGCGACCGGCTCGCTCATGCCCGGCTCCTCTCTGAGCGGTTTCCTGTGGGCCCGTTCCCTTCGGACCGGGTCGGTTCTGGTGGGTTCGGCGCTGGTGGGTTCGCTTCTGGCCGCTGGTGCCAGCGAAATCCCGGCCCCCGGCCTCGGCAGCACCAATGCGCTCGCCGAGCGGCGACAGCGCTTCGCGCCGGTTCGGTCCGCCGGCGGCATCGTGGCGGCGGAGGAGCGCGAGGCGATGGCGGTGGGCGCGGCGGTGCTGCGGCGGGGCGGCAATGCGGTGGATGCGGCCGTGGCCACCGCCTTCGCCCAGGCGGTCACCCTCCCCTACGCCGGCAACCTCGGCGGCGGCGGCTTCCTGCTGCTCTGGCTGCCGGGCACCTCCCCCGCGCTGCGACGGGGCTGCCCGGTGGCGGAACAGCGGCTGGGTGGCGGTTTTGCCACGGCGGTGAACTTCCGCGAGACGGCCCCCCGCGCCGCCCGGCCCGCCCTGTTCCTCGGACCGGACGGCCGGCTCGACCCCCGCCTGGCCACCCGCAGCCTGCGCGCCACCGCCGTCCCCGGCAGCGTCGCCGGTCTGCTCCTCGCCCAGCGCTGCTACGGCCGGCTGTCCCGCCAGCAGGTGGTGGCGCCCGCCATCCGGCTGGCGGAGCAGGGCTTCCCGGTCAGCCGCGCCCTGAGCCAGTCGCTGGCCGCCTCGGCGGCGGTGTTGCGGGAGGACCCCGGCTCCCGCCGCCTGTTCTTCCGCGCCGCGGGCTCCGGTCCCGCCCCCCTTCCCCTCCAGCCCGGCGACCGGTTGCGCCAGGGCGAGCTGGCCGCCACCCTGCGCCGCCTCGCCGCCACCGGCGAGGCGGGCTTCTACGAAGGTCCCGTGGCCGAGGCACTGGTGGCGCTGATGCGCGCGCGGGGCGGCCTGATCGAGGCCGCCGATCTGCGCGCCTACCGGGCGCGGCTGGTGGAGCCCCTGGCGATCCGCTTCCGCGGTCATCCGGTGCTCGCCGTCCCGCCGCCCGGCGGTGGCCTCAGCCTGCTGCAGCTCCTGCGCCTCCTCGAACCCTTCCCCTTCTGGAGCCCAGCGGGCCAGGAACCCCGGGGGCCAATATCTCCGACGCCTTCGGTCGCCAGCGCGGAGCTCGATTCCGCCGAGGGTCTCCATCTCCTCGCCGAGGCGATGGGGCTGGTGTTCCGGGATCGCAACACCTGGCTCGGGGATCCGGAGCAGACGGCGATCCCGATCGCCTGGTTGCTCTCCGACGCCCACCTGGCCAGCCTGCGCCGCAGCCTCGATCTACGGCGCCATCGCCCGCCGGACTCCCTGCCCAGCCCCGGTTCGCCGCCGGAGGGCTCCAACACCACCCACCTGTCGGTGGCGGATCGCCAGGGGGGCCTGGCCTCCCTCACCACCACCCTCAACCTCCCCTACGGCAACGGCGTGCTCGTGCCCGGCGCCGGCTTCCTGCTCAACAACGAGATGGACGACTTCACCCTGCAGCCCGGCGCCGCCAACGCCTTCGGCCTCGTGCAGGGTGCCGCCAACGCCCTGGCGCCCGGCCGCCGACCCCTCAGCTCGATGACCCCCACCCTGGTCTTCCGCCCCGATGGCACCCCCTGGCTGGCCACCGGCAGCCCCGGCGGCAGCCGCATCATCACCGCGGTCGCCCAGGTGCTGCTGCAGCGGCTCGTGGGGGGCCTCAACCTCGCCGGCGCCGTCAACGCCCCGCGCCTCCACTACCAACGCCTCCCCGATCGCCTGGAGCTGGAGGAGGGCTTCAGCGCCGACACCCGGCGCCTGCTGGCGGCGCGGGGCCACACCCTCCTGCGCTCCACCGTGATGGGGGCGGCCAACAGCGTGGAGGTGCTGGCGGGGGGCGGCACGGCTGGGGCGGTGGATCCACGCCGCGGGGAGAGCCTGGCGACCCCCGAGTGAGCGGATCGCCTCAACCGCCGGCTGAGCTGGCCGGCTCCAGCTGCTCGAACAGCTCCGGCGCCGATCCCGCCGCGGGGGCCGCTGGTTTTGTGCCCGGCAGGATCGGGAAATCGGCGCTGAAGGTCACCAACACCGCCTGCAGCTGACGCACCACCGCGACATCCCCCTCCAACTTCGCCTTGCCCTCCCCCGCCAGCGCCGCCAGCGTCGTCTGGCCCGACATGATGCCCTCCAGGTCGCTGCGCTTCACTTCGATCGATAGATCCGCTTGGGGCAACAGGAACCCCTGGCAGCTGGTGAGGGTGGCGTTGCTCAGCTCAAGGATGAATTTCTCCTCATTATCAGGGGTGAATAGATTGATTGTGAACCGCAGCCCTTTGGCCTTGGTGCTATCCACCCGAATCGCCAGAAAATCCAGCAGAAGATTCGTAGACATGGCGCGCACCATCTCCGGGTTCACCAGCTGAGGGGCCTCTCCGGAGGGGAAGCCGTTGCGCAGCTCGAAGGCGGCGGAGAGAAAACTGTTGCGCACACTGGGGCTCTCCTTCTGATAGCCGATCTGCTCGAACACATCGGCCAGCAGGTCCTTGGCGGTGTGGTTGTCGGGCTCGGCATAGAGCAATTTGTTGAGGATTTCCATCGCGCTGCGATAGTGGCCTTGCCCCACCAGCTCCTGGCCCTTGGCGAGGATCGCAGCCGCTCCCCCCATCATCTCCACATACAACGGCGCCGATTCGGCAGGGGAGAGCGGCATCAGCGTCGCGGGATTGGCATCCCAGTAGCCCAGATAGCGATTGATCACCGCCCGGCTGTTGTGCTCCTCCGAGCCGTGATAGCTATGCGCCGCCCAGTGCTGCTTCAAGCTATCGGGCTGTTGATAGACATTATGAATTTCATTGATGGTGACACCCCGGTTTGCCTTGTGCAGCACATCGTTGTGTAAGTGTGCATAGGTGTCCCGCTGGATGCGCATCACTTCCTGAATGCGGCCGTTCCCCCAGCGCGGCCAGCTGTGGGCCGCAAACATCACCTCGGCCTCCTGCCCAAAGCGATACAGCGCTTCGCTGATCTTCTTCGACCACTCCAACGCATCGCGCACCAGGGCGCCGCGGAGGGTGTAAATATTGTGAATCGTGC